>JAFEGQ010000124.1 GCA_018239785.1 Verrucomicrobiota bacterium | reverse complement strand
GTCCTGCAAAATGGGCCATATCGACCATGAAAAGAGCGCCCACGGAGTCGGCAATCTCTCTCATTTTAGCGAAATTGAGTCTGCGGGGATAAGAAGAGTAGCCAGCGAGGAAAATGGTCGGTTTTTCCCTTTTTACCTGCTCTGCGAGCTTGTGATAATCGAGAGCGCCTGTGACTGGATCCACATCGTAGTGGACGGCGACCATCATCCTTGCCGAAATGTTGTGTCGGTAACCGTGGGTGAGATGCCCTCCAGAACTTAAAGAGAATCCCATGAGTTTTTGCCCCATGAGGAGGCGACGGAAGGTTTCCCACTCTGTGGGGGTCAGTTCGTCGATACTTTTTTTCCCCATTTCTTGAAGCTGAGGGACTTGTACATGGTGAGTGATGGCAGCGAGGTAAGCGACTAAATTGGCATCTGCTCCTGAGTGGGGCTGTACATAGGCATGATCACATCCAAAGAGAAGTTTCGCTTCCAAGACCGCTTCTGCTTCAATCGCATCGACATTTTCACACCCTGCATAAAAGCGATGAAAAGGGGTCCCTTCAGCATACTTATCTGTTAAGAGATTTCCCATCGCTTGCTGGACGGAAAGGGAGGAGTAATTTTCAGAGGCAATGAGCTTCAAGGAAGAAGATTGATCGCGCAGTTCTTGGATGATTGAGCACGCGATACTGGGCGCCACCTTAGCGACGCTGTCAAGGGAAGCAAAGAAGGCGATGGCGCTTACATCCCTTTCGGTTTGGGGCACTTTATGGAAATAGCGTTGTAAGTAGGTCATATTCGCCCACTATGCCAAAGGTTGAGGAATTGGGAAAGCTCTTCGCTAGATGGGCTCCTTCCATGGCGCACATAAAAGCCAGAAGTGGCACATCCCATCTCAAGGCGCTCCTTGAGTGTGAGTCCTTTGAGAAGCCCATTGCAAAAACCTGCGTTAAAATTATCTCCTGCGCCTGTTGAGAGCTTTGGAGTCGGTGTATAGGCGCTTTGGATGGTCTCTTGCCCTTCTTTTGAGACCGCTGACGCGGTCAGGGGTGTGTGGCAAACAACGCAGCTTGCTCCAAGGACTTCAAAAATTTCTTCGATCCCCACGACCCCCAACACGTTTGCCACCCTTTTGCTTTCAGCGCCGTTTAAGCCCAAGATGAGGTCATAACAGCTTCCTAAGCTTTTGAGCAGGGCAAGGGCTTGCTTCAGATCTTCGTCTGTCCGTTTTGCAGGGTCGGCGAGATCGATAAACAGATAGCGCGCGCGCTTTGACAACTGGGGAACCACTTGCTCGAGAAGAGCGCGCCAAATCCCATTGACATGGTTGAGCATCGTCCAGTTGGCACTGACGAAGAGATCTATCTCCTCTTGCAGTTGAATGAACTGAGGGAGGGGAATCAGTTCAAGAAGGTTTTCCCAACAGATGTTGTCCAAAGGGGCAAGCTTTCCAAAAAGGACTTTCCCATCGGAAAATTCGATCGCTTGGGTGGAAGCAGAGGGCCCAAACGAAAATAGACGGGCGCAACGCTTTTGAAGGGGGTGAAAAAGGGGGTCAATTGCTTCTTTCCCAAAACATCCGGCCAAGGTGATCTCATATTCTCCTTCGGGGAGCGCCTCTACAAAGATGGGGCCATTGCCGCCTATTTTTTGGACCTTAGGGACAAGCTCAATATTGCAGCTTTTGCCACAAGAGGCGTAAATCCGTTGGCTGAAGCTCTCCATGGTCTTCATGGCTTGGTAGTGGCCAGGACCGCTCCTCGTGTCGACGGCATCGAGGATGTCATCGACATTGCCATCCCAGCCGACAAAAACTTTTTTCAACTTATATCCTCTAAAAGATTTGCAAGCGCAATTTCAATCGTAGGATAGGTGAAGCGAAATCCCATCTCGACCAATTTTTGAGGGACGACAAATTGACCATGCAAAATGAGATCACTTTGATCCCCCAACCACCAACGGAGGAGAAGAGCGGGAACCACAAAGGGGGTGGGGCGCCCTAACACCTTCCCCATCGCTCTCGTGAACTGCCGATTGGTGATGCATTCGGGAGCTACTGCGTTGATCACTTCTGGTGTCTCATCGTGATCGAGGGCGAAAAGGAAGGCATTGACTAGATCTTGGAGATGAATCCAGGGAAAAGGTTGAAAACCTGTTCCAAGGCGTCCTCCTAATCCTAATTTGAAAATGGGCAAAAGGCGCGCTAAAGCGCCCCCCTCTCTTCCAAGAACAGCGCCGATCCGCACTCTCGAGACCCGTGTGGGGTGGTGCAACGGAAGGGTGGCAGCGCTTTCCCAATCGCGCACGAGCTGATTTAAAAAATTTCCATTCATAATCAGGTCATTTTCCGTATAAATTCGGTCGGGATCGGGGGGGTAATAGCCGACAGCAGAGGCATTGAGCAGCACTTTGGGAGGAGCAGAGGAGCGTTCGATGGCCTTAACGAGGGTGAGCGTTGTATTAACTCGACTCGAGAGGAGCAGCTCCCGATATCCTTTTGTCCATTTGGCTCCAGTTAGGGGAGCTCCGGCTAGATGGATCACGGCATCACAGTTTGGAAGTCCTTCATTTTCAATCTCTTTCCACGTAAATGTGCCAGCTCCTGGGCGGCGCGAGACCAGGGCCACTTCGTGCCCTTTGAGGGACAGCTCTCGGCAAAGAGCGTGTCCAATAAATCCGGTTCCACCAGCAATAAGAATTGTCATAGCTTTAATGCATACACTGTTGCCGAATTTCCCTTGAGAAATATTCCATCGCATCCCACTATGTTAGTGTTCAACCTGAGAGGATTTTCATGCTCAAATTTTTGCCGCAAGTGCTGCAATTGCAAGAAATCGATATGAATATGATCCGTTTGATGGATCTTAAAGGGCGGCGATTGGAGGAGTTAAGCAAGATGCACACCTTGCGCCAAGACCTTCAACACCAGCTGATGCGCAAAGAGCATGAGGTCTTAGAACTCAAGAAGGAGATTAAGCTCAATGAAGTCCGCATTCGGGAAATTGAGGAAAAGATTGTCCAGCTTGAAGGAAAGCAAAGCGCTGTTAAAACCGTCAATGAATTCAACGCCTTGAGTCAAGAAATTACTGGAGCCGGTCGGGAGAAGTTGAGTCGGGAGCGGGAGACAGCGGAGAAAGAAGAGCTGCGCATTGCTGAAGAAGAGGTGTTGCTAAATATCAAAGAAAGTCTCGAGTCCACCACAGAGGGCAGCCGCGCTATTGAAGAAGAGATCCGCGAGGGGATTGAGAAGATCAATCAAGAAGGGCGCGAGATGAAGGTGCAGCGCGATGCGATGGCCCGCGAAGTGGATGAAGATTTTCTCCGGATTTACGAGCGCCTGTTGCAAAACAAGAAAGACCGGGTCGTTGTTCCCATTGAAGAGCGCACATGCAGTGGTTGCCACATTGTGGTGACAGCGCAGCATGAAAACTTGGTGCGCAAGGGGGAGAGGATGGTCTTTTGTGAGCACTGCTCGAGGATCCACTTCTGGCCCGAATTTGCTGAAGCTGCTGCAGGTGAGGGGGGTGTCAAGCGCCGTCGCCGTAAAGGGGCTGCAACCACTTAGAATCTGGAGAGTTTGGGAGGACAGGCAATCGCCGCCGCAAGGGGGAGGAAAGTCCGGACTTCGCAGGAGGGGATGCCAGCGAAACGCTGGGGGCCGTAAGGCTACGGAAAGTACAACAGAGAACAGGCCGCTGCCCATTTTTGAGCAGACAGGGTGAAAATGTCGGTTTTAGGAACTGACCACGTTTGGGAGACCAGGCGGTGTTGTAAACCCCATCCGAAGCAAGGCAGTGAGAATAGGTGCTCCGCTGTTTTCTCACGCAAGAGCCGCTTGAGGGGGTTGGTGACAGCCCCCCTAGATGAATGATTGCCCACGACAGGATCCGGCTTAACGTCCCCCCAAACTCTCTGGACTTCTTTTTGAGAACAACAGTTGATTAATTCTTGTTGAGGCTGGCAACTACATGGAGCGTAATTTCGTTTGTGATCAAGCGCTCCTTGAGCGTTTGCTCGCCGTCGTCATTTACGCGTTTGCCTCCAAAAATAATCATGCCATTCTCATAAGAGGGAGGTAGCACTGCTACCAACTCTTTTACAAGGAAATCGTTGTTAGCCTTAACAGTCAAAATCTTTCCGTCCAAAAACTTGAGGAAAATTGTCAGGGGGCTCCAGATCCAATGTTAGAAAGATCAAGTGTAGTTTCATCTTTCTGGAACTTGTATCCTGCGATGCGTTTCGTGACAGGGTTGTTGCTGTTTTTGGTAGGTTTTAAATAAACAGCAGCGGCAACATAACTCACCACTCCTGTGAGCACGGTGCTTTTAATGAATAGCGGCTTGGTCATGTTTAATTTAATCAATTTTTTTAAAAAAAGTGCCACAACACTTGTCACCACTAACGATGAAATTGCTGGGGGAACAATTCTAGAATCATTGCAACACCTGACTGACATATTAGACCTTTCTCTTGAGGTTGACAACCGGCCTAAACATTTATATAATTTAATGCAAGAAATCAATTCATTAGACCTCTTTCGAAATTGATGAGGAGAGCGAAAGCATGAGGTTAGCAAGTAGAAGTCTCGGGCTGCTCTTGCGCTTGCGCGCATTGGAGCAGAATAGGCTATGAGAAGAAAGGCCTCAT
>JAFEGQ010000123.1 GCA_018239785.1 Verrucomicrobiota bacterium | reverse complement strand
TTCACCTTCTTTCAAAATCCGAATGATCTGCTCTTCGGAAAAACGACTTTTCTTCATCTCTGCTCCTTTTGGTTTGGGCAGAAATGTCTATTTTACATTGGACCAATTTTTGGGGAGCAGGTCAACGCAAGCAATTAAATAGCAGTGATTTGAAAAAATATTTAGTAAAATATTTACATTCTTTTCTGATCTGATTATGAAGGCACTCACATGTCGTCGCATGTCTCCTCTCCTTGAAGAATGGGTGGAGCTCAATGAAGGAAGGGTGAAGCGTTGGAGCAGGAACAAGTGGCTTTTCATTGGCAGAGGCATAAAAAAGCCGAGGAATATTTACAAAGACATTTAGAGCATTTCTGTGAGCTCAATGGCGCCCTTGAGACGTTGAACAAGAGGATGGAGAAAGAGACCAGTACCTCC
The DNA here is from genome assembly GCA_018239785.1 of Verrucomicrobiota bacterium. Classification (GTDB taxonomy): domain Bacteria; phylum Chlamydiota; class Chlamydiia; order Chlamydiales; family JAFEGQ01; genus JAFEGQ01. The sequence continues at coordinate 2,006 of JAFEGQ010000123.1, read as the reverse complement.
TTGTTTGCTTGGCTCGATCACTTTGGCATTGCTTATACAGAAGAAGAGGAGAGAGTTCTTCTTGAAATGGGGTTTACTGAAGAATCAAAGGGGCTGGGCTATTTCATCTACTCTCATCCAGACGCTCAAGTGCCCCGCATTGTGTTGCACGATCAGGATCGCTTTCGGCTCCATGGTGTGGCGGTGAGAGTGGAGTCAATTGCAGATTTTTTGATGGTCAGAGGACTCTCTTGTCACATCGAGGGATCTCCCTATGGGCGTTACCGTCGAGCAGCTGTAGCGATGGAAAATGGGGTGGGGCTTTGGGTAGAGGAGAGGCGAGGCAATCGCTCAATGAAACCGACAGAAGAGACGGCTGAGGATTTAGCGAAATACCACGTTGCTGCAGAAACTTGGAGAGCGCGCCCAAGAAGATGGGCAGATCAGGCAGATTGCTTAAACCATTCGATTGAGCGGGCGCGGCAGATGGTGGAATTAGTGGGGCCTCACGCCGCAGCGCACTTGGTGTGTGAGGCAGAGCGGGCTTACTGGCAAAGCCGCAATCAAGCCGCACAAATTCAAAAGATGCGCCAAGATCGGCTTGGGCTGGGATGGGCAAATCATGACCATTATGCGTTCCGCTCTTCGCGCAGGCTCTTTCCTGAGCTCGTTAGTCTCTTTGAACTTTTGGGCTTTAATTGCCGCGAGAGATTCTACGCAAAGGGGGGCTGGGGGACCCAGGTGATGGAAAACTCCGAGGCAGGGTTGCTCCTTTTTCTCGATGTCGATTTGACGCCTGATGAGATGGCGATCGATTTTGCTCATCAGACGCTGCCAGAACTTGCTCAGCTCGGGATTGTAGGGCTTTGGTGTGCTCTGCATGGAGATTCGATTTTAGAGGCGGGGATGCATCATTTAGAGGCACAAGTGGACTGTGAGAGATTGGGAGAAGATCTTCGCGCCTGGGGAATCGGGATGATGTCTCCCATCAGTAATTTTGACTATTTACGCCAAGCTTTTACCATCGGGGAGCTATGGCCTGTCAAAACTCACCGCATTCGCCATCTGCTCGATCGGGGGCTGATCACCGAAGAAGAGGTCGATGTGTTTTTGCACGAGGGAGCTGTTGGGAGCCATTTAGCAAGCGTAGAGCGGCATGAGGGCTACAAAGGCTTTAGCGCGCCCAAACGGGCCCACGCCGTTATCTAAGGTTTTCCCAATAAGCATTAGCTCTTGGAAGCAAGAGATTACAGTGGTTGTTGCCGTTGTAGATCACCGGCGCTTGAGGGCGTTCTTTGGGAAATTCCGTTTTCGCTGTCCAAAGATAATTCTCTCTTTCAGGGAGATTGGCGGCTTGGGCATAAGGTATTCCCCCCTCTCCTCCCCACATGGGAGTTTCCCCATCTGTTCCATTTTTCTTAACAAAAGCCTCCGCATATTTTTTGGCGAATTCTTTTTTCGTCTCTAGAGTGGGCGGGTTAGGCTGTTTTTTAGGCTGAGTTGGCGCTAGCTCTTGTGCTAATGGAAGGTACAGGAGCTTGACTATCTGGGGACAGTCTTTTTCAGGTATTTTTTTTACTTCTGTATATACAAAACTTACAAAATCTTGCAGTCCCCCCAGATCAATTTTGGAGATCAAGGATTTTATCGTCTCTCGAGTGAGAGGGCCTTCGCACGATGGATCAAGTTGAATTGCCTTCAGAAAGGCTTGGTTATGAATTTTGACAAGGAGTTGTGCCAGAGAGGTATCAGTTATTTTTATATTCTCGTATTTTGGCAACTGAGCCATTAAAATCCCTAACAGACCTTGCGCAAGATTGCTCTTTAGCAACTTTACCGTTTTTTGCTTCTCTAGAGGAAGCTGCTCTGGGGCAGTTGGATAGTAGGTTTGGATAGCTTCGTTAATCGTGGTTCGGAACGACTGCGGAAATCCTGCATAAGCTTGTTCGAGAGGGGAAAGCTCTCCCTCTCTTTGAGGTTGATTTTGATCTTCTCTAGTATTTTCTACGATAACTTGCCAGATGACC
>JAFEGQ010000122.1 GCA_018239785.1 Verrucomicrobiota bacterium | reverse complement strand
TTTCTTCTTGATGAAGACAATGAGCACGCGGGTCAATGCGGTTGAAAAGTCTGTCACGTGGGTCCCCCCGTGAGGAGTGGGGATATTATTCACGTAGGGGTAGATAATTTCTTGGTAGCCGCCATTCCATTGCAGCGCGATCTCAAACTCGATCGGGCCATCATCCCCTTCACGCGCGCCTTGAAAATAGATCGGCTCTGGAAAAATCGGCTCTTTCCCCTCGTTGAGAAAGCTGACGAACGAGACAATTCCCCCTTCAAAACAAAATTCAACAGGCTCCCGATCGGCATCGCGATGATCGACAAAGCGGATCGCCAATCCTTTATTGAGGTAAGCGAGCTCCCGGAAACGCTTGGCGAGGATGGCGCAATCGTAAACGGTGGTGGAAAAAATCTGATCATCAGGCCAAAAGGTGACGGTGGTCCCCCTCTTGTCTGAAGGGCCAATTAAGCGGGTGGGTTCGACCGTCTTGCCGCGCTCAAAAACAATTTGGTAAGCATTTCCGTTTTGATGGACTTCGACGATCAGGTTCTTGGAAAGGGCATTCACGCAAGAGACCCCTACACCATGAAGTCCTCCAGAAACCTTGTATGTTTCTTTGTCGAATTTCCCCCCCGCATGGAGGATGGTCATCACGACTTCTAAAGCAGTGACATCGCGCCCTTGCTTTTTGGACTCCTTCTCATGCTTGCCAACGGGAATGCCCCGCCCATTATCGGAAATGCGGACGCTCCCATCGGCTTGAAGCTCCACCTCAATGCGATCGCAAAACCCTGCCATCGCCTCATCGATGCAGTTATCGACCACCTCGTAGACGAGATGGTGGAGCCCCCCCGAATGGGTATCGCCGATGTACATGCCGGGGCGCTCTCGAACTGCTTGTAGCCCCTCGAGAACAGTGATAGAGTCCGCTTCATATGCCTTAGCTTTTTTCTCGTCAGCCATCATGCATTATCCCATGCGAAAGTAGATATTTTTGATCGTCGTTTGAGGAAACTGCTCCCGCATTTTTTTGAGCAACCTTCCCCGTTCATACTGCCTGAGCAAACTATAGAGACTCGAGTTGGAAACGACGACCGTTAAAATTCCGTCCACAAAAGAGGTCGCTTGGGCCATTTCTCTCATCTGAGGCCCGATTAACTCCTTCCAAGACGCTAAGATCAAATCGGGACGCTCTCCATAGGAAAAATTGACCTGACGCAATGCAGACGGCAACAAATCGTGTAAGTAATGATTCGTAGGACGTATTCCGTCGTAACCTTTAGGTGTTTTTCTAGGAGGCGTGTTGCGGCTCAATCGATTCCCCTGATTAGGACCCTATGGGCTCTATTCTACCCCTTTTGGGGTATCCCACCAAGAGAATTCACGTCGCCACCACTCGTATAATCGGGATTAAATTGTATCGACCCGCTGTAGCAAAATAACATAAGCCCCTTCTGAAAGATGATGCGGCTGCACTTCTCCTATTTTGCGGTCATCGCAAAGATGCCAAGACTCTTCCTGTGGAGGTTTAATGCAGGCTGTATAGTGCCCATTTCCAAGCGTTGTCCCCGCATGCTTGATGGAGCCCACACATCTATAGGATGTCTGTTTTTTGCCTTGGTTCAAGAAAATATAATTGTCTTTTGGAAACTCAACAGGAAAATTGTACTTGTTCCCGAAAGCATCAAATATCTTCACCTGTACAATAAGGAAGTCAGGAGGCTCCTTGATGCGCAATGCCTTTTGAAATTTCACTTTCCCAGATTCCTTAGCCTCCAGATCGAAAAATACCCTCTCGCCTTCCATCTCTTCGAAGGCAAAGTAGTGATCGAGAGAGGTTTGCAAACTTGTCCCTTGTGTAGGGGTAATGGAGATATGGTTGGTAGGTAGCTCAAGAGGCGATCGATTGCCTTTATATTTTGTATCAAGGGGGCGGAATTTGGAAAAAATTTGGAAAGGCTTCCACTCTAGATGGTCTAATAGCTCCACCAAAAATGCGTGCGCATCCTGTTGCCCCGTTAACTGACTTTGAGGAAATTCTGTTGGATTTGTGGAAAAGACACTCTGTCTCAAAAGGCTCAATCTCCCTTCAGAGCGATCCTGGCCCCATAAAATGGCAAAAAGATGCTCAATCACAGGCTTGTCTTTTTTTTCTTTAATCCACTCAGGAATGCCGGGAATGATGAAGAGCATCTGCAATGCCGAATTCATATAGCAACTATTGCCGATATTGTTGATGCCGAAGGGCTTGTCGCAAGCGATCGTTTCGAGAGGAGGAAGCAGTTCTTTGGG
>JAFEGQ010000121.1 GCA_018239785.1 Verrucomicrobiota bacterium | reverse complement strand
AGATCAAGCGTCAAATGGCTGGCTGGGATGAGGAGTATTTGTTGCAGGTGATAGGCGTTAAATGTTTTTCATGAAATCGCCCTGTATAGAAACAGCAAACAAGAGTTGTAAAAATTTACGCGAGAGAATCCGGACCGTACTGGTGCTCCCCTATAAAAATAAGGGAATTAAACGGGTTTCTTAGGTAGCACCTCACGGGCTGTATTGAAAAATTCGGAGCCTCCTCTAGGAAGGTGAGCGAAAAATCGTCAGATTCTGACGAGCTATCCCAGGAGACAGGAGAGTTTTTCAACACAGCCCACCTCACGTATTAGAACGTTATAACGCCCCTGTGCAAGCAAGCATCAATGTTTTAGACTGGAAACTCATCTGGGCGCATGTAGGAGCCTTTTCAGGGATCTTTTTGAGCGTGTCCCTCCCTTTTTTGACCCACTTTTTGGGCTGGAAAGTCCATTCCAAGTCGATGACCCATTTTTTTTGTGCCCAAATTGCAGGACATCTTTTCTTTCAACCCATCGCAGCTGCAGCAATTCCTTCAAAGTAGCACTCCCGGAACATCTTCCAGCGCAAGCTCTTTTGAAGGGTGATATACTTTTGGATCTCCTCGAGCGGAGATCGAGCAAAAAAGGCGATTTCTCGATCTGTGAGGCGAAAGAGGAGATGACAGGCTTTTGCTCCCAACAGGACCTCCAACTTTTTCAGCGCCCGAAATAAGAGCAAGCGGCGATAAAAAAGACGCACTCCTCCAAGGAGTAGCAAAAGAAGGAGAGGGAAAGGAGAAACGGGGACGAGGAACGCACACCCAAGAAAAAGATAGGGCTCCCAAAGGCGTTCGAATAGGGGGCCTAAAAGGCGTCGATAGCCTAAGCCGCTTGTTTTATAAGCGAAATATTCTTCAAACTTAGGCTCATCGAACCCAAGGCGCGCTGCATGAACCAGCTCATGAGTTAACAACTCTTTTCTAGCATAGAAATTTCCAGGGTGCAACTGTAAAGCCACAGATCTCAACCCTTGATCGCTCTTCACCCAAGCGCAGCCCCCCTGCCAAAAAGCGAGTTTTTTCCGGCTCCAAGTGATGGGCACCCAATCGGGACGGATTCCATAGAGAGCCTCGAGGCACTGGAGCGCCTCTTCTTGCTCGCTCCCTAAAACCTGTGGCTCTGCGTTCGCAGCCCGCTTAAAAAAGCCCTCCTCCGATTCGGCGGGACCTGGAATGAGTCCCCTTTGATTCCATTCTTTGAACATCAGAAGGAGTATATCAACGATTGCGCAAACTTTGGAAGTTGGGTAAGATGCGTCCTATTACCTATAAGTTTAATCAATGAAGAATCACAACCACAGAGTACACAGAGAGAATGCCCTATAGAGAGGCAATGGACTGTTTGCGACAAAGCCGGATTGCCATTTTCTCTGTGACCTCTGTTGCAAAAAATCTTATTCACATAAGCTTACAATGCATCCGATTGTGATTCAAAGAGGTGCTTCCAAGTGCTTCCCCTTTGAGGCTTACCCCTCTAAAGCGCTGCTTGCCCATCCAACCGCTTATCACCATCACGGCACTTCTTTTGGGATGAAGCCCCTTTTTGTCCCCGAAGGAGAAGCGTGTAAAGAGCTCGAAGTGCTCAAAACCGTCTGGGATCACCTCTTTTTAGAGGAGATGGATCGCTCGAGCACCCTCTTTGCCCTAGGAGGGGGAAGCGTTTGTGATCTCGCCGGCTTTGCCGCAGCCACCTACATGCGCGGGATCGACCTGATCTTGATCCCCACCACCCTCCTTGCAATGGTCGATGCCTCCATCGGAGGAAAAACAGCGGTTAACTTCCAGAAACGAAAAAACAGCATCGGAGTGACCCGTCTTCCTCAACAGGTAGTGATCGACCCCGATCTCTTAGAGACCCTCCCCCCTGCCGGATTTTGGAACGGCATGGCAGAAGTGATTAAAGCGGCCGTGATTGGAGATCCTTCCTTATTCGAATTGCTTGAGGAAAGAAGTGCAGAACTCCCCCACAATAAAGAACTGCTCGACCAAGTGATCAAGGGGGCGATCGCCGTCAAATTGAAGATAATTGAAAATGATCTTATGGACACGAAGGGAGAAAGAGCAAAGTTAAACTTTGGACATACCTATGGACATGCCTTAGAACTCAAATATGGACTCTCTCACGGGCATGCAGTGGCGATGGGGATGTGTCTAGCAGCGCAACAAAGCCAAATATTTGGTCTGTGCGATGAGAAATTTGTCAAGCGGCTGTACAAAGTGATAGAATTGTGCAAACTGCCGACTATATACCCAAATAAACCCACCTTCGAAGAACTGATGAAAGACAAAAAAAGGAGGGGAAATAGCCTCCATCTGATCCTTCCTCGCGATTTAGGTGCCGTCGAGGTGAAAAAAATCATGGCAGGACAACTGTGCCATGAGTAGAATACTGCTCCGATGTCCGCGATGAGGAAGAAGTGACAAAAATTCTGATTATAGTCGAGTCCCCCGCTAAGATTAAAACCCTTAGGAAATTTCTTGGGAAGGACTATCTCTTTGAATCTTCCGTAGGGCACATTCGAGACCTCCCCGCGCGAGGCTTTGGTATCGATGTGGAGAACGACTTTGAGCCCATCTATGAGCCTCTTCCAGAAAAAGAGAAGGTGATCAAGCAACTGATCAAAGCGGCTAAAGAGGCCGATGAGGTCTACCTCTGCCCCGACCCCGACCGAGAAGGGGAGGCGATCGCTTGGCATATTGCACAGCTCTTGCCCCAAGGGACGAAAATCAAACGGGCCGCCTTTCATTCGATCACTAAAGATGAAGTGGTGCGCGCCCTTGCCCACACAACAGACATCAATTACGGCCTCGTCAATGCGCAACAAGCGCGCCGCCTCCTCGACCGGATTGTGGGGTATAAAATTAGCCCCATTTTGGCAAGACGGATTCAAGGGGGGAGAAGACAAGGGGGAAGCCTCTCTGCAGGCAGAGTGCAATCGGTCGCTCTCAAATTAGTCGTCGATCGGGAGAAGGAAATTGAAGCCTTTATCCCTATCGAATACTGGACCTTGTCGGCCCTTCTTGATAAAGGGGGAGAAACGTTCAAAGCGACGCTCCATTCGGTCGATGGGAAACGGGTAGAAAAGGAGGCTATTGCTGGGAAAGAGGTGTGTCTGATTTCCGACGCTTCGACCGCAAAAAGCCTTAAAACAAGGCTCGAAGGGGCGATATTCACGACCTCGCGCGTCGAAAAGAAAGAAAAAAAACGGAACCCTGTTGCTCCCTTCATCACCTCGACATTGCAACAAGAAGCATCGAGGCATCACGGTTTTTCCTCTGCGCGCACCATGAGCGTTGCACAAGGGCTCTACGAAGGGGTCGACTTAGGGGCCGAGGGGCCAGAAGGGTTAATCACCTACATGCGTACCGATTCGGTAAAAACCGCCCCAGAAGCGACGCAGGCTGTCCGCTCTTTCATTGAAAAGGAATATGGCACCCCATTTTTGGCCGAGCGGCCCCGGATGTTTGCCAGCAAAAAAAGTGCTCAAGAGGCCCATGAAGCCATCCGACCGGCCAACTTAAAACATACTCCAGAAAAAATTAAGTCGTTCCTCACGCGCGACCAGTTTCTCCTCTATTCTCTTATCTGGAAACGGTTTGTCGCCTCGCAAATGTCCCCTGCTGTCTATGACACCGTATCGGCCGACATTGTGACCAACTCAGGATTGCTCTTAAGGGCCACAGGATCGACGCTCAAGTTCAAGGGATTTTTAGCTGTTTACGAAGAAAAACGGGAAGAAGAGGAGAAAGGAGAAGCATCTGCTTCCCTCCCTCCTCTAGAAGAAGGGGAATCTCTTATCGCCAAAGAGATCGAGATGGAGCAGTCTTTCACCCGCCCTCCCGCCCGTTTTAGCGAGGCATCTTTAGTGCGCGAACTCGAAACTTGCGGGATAGGGCGTCCTTCTACCTACGCTGCGATCATGAATAAGATCCAAAGCCGCGAATATACTCGCAAAGAGCAAGGGCGTATCATCCCCACGGAACTTGGGCGGGTCTGCGCGCAGATGCTTGAGGAAAATTTCCCTCAAGTGATGAATATCGACTTCACAGCCCATATGGAAGATGACTTGGAGTTGGTCGCTGAAAGCAAAAAAGAGTGGAAAAAGCTCATCCGGGACTTTTGGGAAAACTTTATCCCAACGGTTGAAAAGGCAGAAGAAGAGGCCTTTGTCCCGCGCATTTTGACCGATTTACCCTGCCCTAAATGCGGAAAACTTCTGCAGAAAATCTGGTCTCGGTCCAAATATTTTTACGGCTGCTCTGGTTATCCCGACTGCGACTACTCGGGTCCTCTTGAGGAGATGTCTTTCGACAAATCGGAGTATGTCGACGATTTCAATTGGGAACAGCCCTGCCCCCTTTGTGGCAAAGAGATGAAAGTACGCCATGGCCGTTTTGGCGTTTTTTTAGGATGCTCCGATTACCCGAGCTGTCGCGGCACTGTAAATGTTCCAAAAAAAGGGGAGACCCATGTGCCCCCAGGCGAACTCCCTCCTTGCCCCGCAAAGGGGTGTGAGGGGAGAATGACAGCGCGTAGATCCCGTTATGGAAAAATCTTCTACTCTTGCTCCACCTTTCCAGAGTGCGACGTGATTGTGAATAAACTCGACCAACTCCAAGAAAAATACCCCCATCACGAGAGAACTCCTTACGTTAAAAAAGGGGCCAAGAAGGAGGCCTCCTCTGCTAAGCCCAAGCCTGCGAAAACCGCTAAGAAAAAGAAGACCTCCAAAAGGGAGGCCCCGCTAAAAGCGCTCTCTCCTGAGCTGGCAGCCGTGGTGGGCGCCGAGAATTTAAGCCGTGGTGATTGTTTGAAGGCGCTTTGGGCCTACATCAAAAAGGAGAAGAGGCAAGATCCCGAAAATGGACGCCTTATCATTCCCGATAAAAAGCTCGCCGCTCTTTTTGGCTCTTCAGAACCTATCGACATGTTCAAACTAGCTGGAATTATCTCTCACCATCTGAAGTGACTTGCCTGTTCCGGCTGTGTTGAAAAATTAGGAATTTGAAGCAGCCAGTTTCTTCGAATTTGCCCTTCTCCTAATAGCTCGCCATCGTTTTGTTGAGGATTATCCACTTCAGCCTGGTCTCAAGCTTTTGCCTCTCAGAAGTTTTTGAGAAAAAGCGATCGCCAAAGAGCCGTTTATACCTAGAGAAGGCTGTCTCT
>JAFEGQ010000120.1 GCA_018239785.1 Verrucomicrobiota bacterium | reverse complement strand
TTGCTCAGGAATACGAACCTATTGAATTATTCACGACAAGGTCGCGAACAATTCAACAGGATATCGCTCGGTCATTCATAAGTTCACAAGCCCGAAATGCGGCTTGCGAACTTATGAACAACCTCTCTCAAGAAGAGGAAGAAAATTTTGCGATTTCGACGAAGAAATAGGGAATGTCTACTTTAGAACGGACAACTTTCGGGGGCAGGTCACGATTGTCTCTTGCGTTCACCGAAAAGGACCTAAAGACAATGATCCATGGCAGCGAGGCAGCACCTCTTTTCTTGTGGAGCATAAGATCCTCCATCGCCTTAATCATACAGTGGCCTTACCGACAGCATTCAATACGGTAGACGGTCAAATTGAGGGGGAAATAAACACGATCGGCACAGACGATAAGACGATGAGGCCGAAAATCCTCAAAATGCTTGATAAACTCTCTACAAATGACCAGTCCACACCGGAAGAAGAGCTGAAGAACTTTATCCAAGAGCTCCAAACAACACTCACCAAGTTACAGAAAAATTGCTCCGAAACAGGGGAGGAAAAACCTTATATCGAGGCTCATTTGCTTTTCTTAGAGAACGCCTTCTACGAAAAACAAGAGATCAGCTCTAACAAGCTCGATTTCTTCTTTAAAAAGTGTGTTCAAGAGCTTAAACTTCAAGAGACTACAGACTGGAATGTTCTACGTAAATTTTTAATAGAATCAGATCTCTGCGACGATGAGGAAAATTAATACAGACAAAAAAAAGAGGGGAGCAGACTTCTCTACTCCCCTGAAAGAGACGAACCAATCGCTTCTTACTGTCTAGCAGCAGCGCGACGAGCAGACCCGCTGCGCTTAGAGGCAACGCGACGCTTAGATGTTGTCTTTTTCTTAGATGCAGCTTTAGTTTTGGTAGAAGCCTTCTTCACCATTTTCTTAGCTACTTTCTTTGTTTTCTGAACAGCTTTTTTAACAGCTTTTTTCACTGCTTTTTTGGCGGTTTTTTTAGGGGCGGCTTTTTTCTTAGCAGCCTTGCGCTTAGGAGCAGCTTTTTTCTTAGCAGCTTTGCGCTTTCCCTTTGTTTTTGCCTTTTTCGCAGCAGCAGCTTCTTGTTTCGCTGCAGAAGACTTCTCCGCTTTAGGAGGTTTCACTCTCCCTTTGCGCTTGCGGTCTTCAACCACTGATTCCTTGCGGAATAATTTGGCAACTTTCTCGAGATGAATCGTTCCAGTACGAACGCGCTGAGAAGCTGCTTTATTGTACGCTGCTTTCTCGAGGTCTTTTCTAATCCCATCGAGTAAGCCTTTCATTTTTTCCATTGTATGAGCTAATGCCATGCCAGCACTACTCCTTATCTGTTAGAGTTGCACAACAATCCTCTGAATACGGAGCTCTCTCCATATACTGCAATAAATATTTTCTTATCGTTTTATCCGTCAACATAAAAAAAATTTACTGTAATTTTTTTGCGCAATATCAACCCTTTTTAAGGGCCAAAAGGAAAATGTTAGACCTTTACTTCTGCCTCTTTCTCCCAGTAAGATCAGGCAATAACAAGTGTTCACTTTAAAAAATGGCGACCCTCAAAAATTATTTTTTTCTCACTCTCTTTTTTTCTCATCTTTTTTGTGGATTGGAGGCTCAAGACAGCTCTAAGACTCCCGACCCGCGCCTTTATCGACAGGCTCAATCGGCCATGATCCACCGCGACTTTGCGCAAGCCAGAGAATCTTTACGCCTGTTGATCAAAGAGGGGGTGCGAGAAAAAATGAGTTCCGCACAGTATGCCGACCTTTTGCTCACACTCATCGAAGCGGAACTCGAATTAGGGAACAATGAGTCGGCGATCTATTGGACCCACCACCTCCCAGAAGAACTGGAGCCTCACCATCAGTTACAAACAGGCCTCCTCCTTTCTCGGGCCTACCAAGCCCAAGGGCAGCTCAGCTCTGCCTACCTAGTGTTGCAAAGCCTAGAAGCGGTTGTCCCTAGGCAAGAGTGGCGCGGGGAGGATCGAGCTCTCTATACAACTTTAAGAATTAGTCTCGATGAACACTACCACCAGACATTGCAACGGGCCGAACGAGCGATGGAAAAAGGGCAAAAAGAAGAGGCCCTCTCCCATTATTTAGAGGTATGGCATGCGTGCGAGGAGAGGATCTTTCCCAGCCGCTTATCCGCAGAGGAGGCGCGGAAAGTCAAGGATCAGGTGCAGCTGAGAGTGGGGGAGATGCTCTATGCCTTAAACCGTTTTTCCGAATGTCGCCGCCACTTTTCCCCTGTCAGACAGCGTTTGTTGGAAGATAAACAAGCCTCTCCTTATCTGCTCCGATCGCTCCACCTCATTGGCCTTTGCCACCTCAAAGAGCAAAATCCCAATGCAGCTCTCTCTACTTTTCAGATTTACCTGCAAATCGCCCCCCCTTCGCAAGAGCGGAGTGAGGTGGCTTGGGAGACCAGCCTGCTTTATTTAGAACTCGGTCAAAAGGAACAAGCACTTCATTTAATCTCTCAATTGACGCGCGAGGCGGCTCCTGCTCTTGCCCACTTGAGCGAAATGTACCTTTGTCGCTTAGAACTCCACGCTAACAATTTTGCCCAAGTCGAGCAGCGCTTGCATCAGCTCCACTCGACGCTCTCTCCCACAGATCCTCTCTCCTTTGAGGTCTCCTTTTTGCAAGGAGAAGCGGCCTTGAACCAAGGCCATTTTGTGCAAGCAGCGCAGTTTTATCAAACAGCATTAAAATCGGCTTCCTCATCTTGGAAGACAGATGCGTTGCACGGCCTTGCTTGGTCCTATCTCAATTGGGCCGCGTATATCGAAAAGGAAGAAGAAACGCGCAACGCCCTCTTCCAACAAGCCGCTGCTACCTTTGAAGCTATGGGAGAAGATGAACGGGCTTACTTAGGACTTGCCCATCTTTTTCTCTTGGCTGCCCCTTTTATCGGGGAGGAAGAGGCTAAAGCTAGAGCCGCAGCTTCTCTCACCTCTCCCGAGCGTTTTGTGACAAAAAATGGACAAGCCGAAGCTCTTTTATTGCGCGCCCATTTAGCCTCTTCTTATCTCGAAAGGGAAGCGCTCTACTCCCTGTTGACCGATGAGAAGTTTGCAAAAACGGCTCAGTATGCACAAGGGTGGTACAGGCGCGGTCTTAACCACTACACGCAAGCTGAACAGATGGGAGGGGAATCAGCTCTCTATGCCCTTGCTGAACAAGCTCTTACAATTGCTTGCCCTCTCATGAAAGTCGCAAAAAATCCAAAAACGATTCATGCCTACAAATTCTTAGCCGAAAGCTACCGCAAGCAGGGGAAGAAAGAAAAGGCTCACGCCCTTTTGAGCGCATTAAAAGATGAAGAAGGGGCCGCAGGATGGATCTTGTCTGACGAAATCCTCTATCTTTTAGGACATTTAAGTGCTGAACTCAATTTAACTGATGCCGACCTTTACTTTGAACAGCTCATTGAGGAGCACCCTTGCAGTCCCCTTGCCCCTAAAGCGCTCTTATCCCTGGCAACTCTCTATTTCCAACAAGGATCCTACGCACAAGCAGAGCGCCTCTTCCTCACTTGCTTCGATGCCTACCCCTCCTCTTCTTGCGCAGCAGAAGGGCTCTTTTGGGCTGCTCAGTGCCAAGAGCGGATGCGGGGGCCTCTTGAACTCATCACCAATTTGCGCAAAGAACTCTGCGAACGCTACCCTCAGTCTCCCCTTGCTGCCGAAAGCTTTTTCCGTCTCTATTCTTTTTCGGATTATCTGCAGGGACATGAAGAAGCGATCAAACATTTAGACCAGATGTCCATGCGCTATCCCCAGTCCCCCTTCCTTGTCATCGCCCACTATCTCAAAGGCTTGCACGCTTCAAGGCATGGGAGAACAGAGAGCGCTGCAGAGCGGTTCGCTCTTGCTGTCCACCTCTTTGATCAGCACTGGATTGCCACATCGATCCCCGCAAATGACTTGGAATACTTTACCTCGATTCGCTATAAAGCTTTGATGGAACTTGGACTCACCCACTTGGCAGCGGCAAAAAACTATCAAGGGGTCGAACAGGAGAGAGCCTTGCAGGCAGCAAAAGAAGCACTCAGCAGTGTGGTCGGTGAGCTCTGTGACCCCTCCCATCCGCTACAACATTTGGCCTTATACCCAAATAAGCTGAAGAATCGGGATTTGGACCGCGTCAAAACCAATTCTTCAGCTTATTTGGGTACGGGGCAAGAGCCCTACCCTCGCCTTTTGGAGGAGGCCGAATTTTCCCTCACGAGCACATTGATGGCTCTTGGAGAACATGCAAGAGCGCGGCAGCTGATGAACACCATGCTCAAGCGCTATCATGCTCTTGGAATCGAAGAGGGGTATTACCTTTCACGCATTTGGTATTTTCAAGGCAAGTTCGCCTTGGAGGCTGAAGCTTATGAGATCGCTTTAAGCTGTTTTTACCATAGCGAAGAGAGCGGGCAAGAGGGGATGCTCAGCGATGAGCAGCGCTTGGATCTATGGATGCAAGAGAGCCGGACCCTTGCGGCATTAGGGGAGCTGGACGATGCAATGCTCCTTTTATCGCGGATCATCAACGACGAGTCGGCCTCCCCCTTGCGTTTAGAAGCCATGTATCAAAGGGCTAAACTGTATGCATTGCAAGGCAGAGAAGAACTCGCCCTCAAACAGTTAGAGGCCACAGCAAAAAAAAGCGGCCCTTGGGCAGAACAAGCCCGCCGTGAACTGGAGACGATGTCGTCGTGAAATATTTTTTAGGTCCTTTGCTCGATTGGAACCTCATTGTTGTCATCCTCATCGGATGCTCTGTGTTAGCCGTCGCCATTTTTATTGAGCGGCTCCTCTATTTGAGGCGCACAGAGGTCGACAGTACCAGCTTTTTAATCAAAATGCGTCAAACCCTCCAAGAGGGGAACATCGTCGCAGCGGTGAGCTTGTGCGAAAAAGAGGGGGGAGCTACCCCCAACATCATCCGCGCAGGTCTTTTAAAACATGAGAAAGGGAGAAGCGACATCGAAGGGGCCATGGAGTTACAAGGCACGATTGAAATCGCAAATTTGGAAAAAAATGGGAAAATCCTCTCGATCATCGCCCACATTGCCCCTTTAGTGGGGCTCCTAGGAACCGTGTTAGGATTTATCCAAGCGTTTTCCGAAATGCGGCAGACAGGGCTGATGGATATCTCCACATCGGGCATTGGGGGGGCGATGGAATATGCCCTCGTCACAACAGCCGGGGGACTCGTGGTCGCTATTCCGGCAATTGTGGCTTATAACTATCTGGTCAGCCGCATTGGGAGCATCGTTTTGGATATGAAAACAACCTCTTCCGAGGTCATCGACCTCCTCATCGACCATGCGATTTAACACCCATCTCAAACCCTCTAGCACCTTAATTGACCTCACCCCCCTTGTAGATGTCATGTTCTTGTTGCTCGTCTTTTTTCTCCTCACCTCTGAGATCCTCCCCCTCAAATCGCTCACCGTTGAAAATCCCTCTTTAGACATTGAGTCTCCTCCATTGACAGCACAAGTGTTAGTCATTATGGATGCCCAACTCGTGCTCTATGTGGGGCATCAGAAGGAAATCGTGGATATGGCCTCTTTAGCAGAGGTGATCAAAAGAGAGGTCGATAGGGTCCAAATGGAGCATCCTGGGGGCAGTCCAACGGTCGTGCTCAATATCGATCGCAGGGTCGATTATGGTGCTTTTTTGCGCCTTTTTGCGTTAGCTCAAGAAACCGGCCATCGAGTGCGCCTCGCCTACCAAGATGCATGATCTTTTAATACGCCCAAAATCCCCCTTCTTTACCCCTCCTCTCCTCCTTTCCCTTCTGGTTGCTGTCTTTCTCCATCTAGGAGCTTTTTTCCTCTTTCACCTCAAACAACAACCTCTTCTCTCCTCTCCTCTCTTACCTCCTATTGCCGTCAGCATTGAGCTGGGGTTCAACGAAGAACTTCCCCCTCCCATTGATGTAAATGGTCTTTTACCCAGAAGCTGCCCTTGCCTTTGTCCCTCTCAACCGACTCTCCCCCCTTTGGAAGAGAACCTCCTCGTCCCTCTCCCAACCTCTCACTTAGAGCCAACAAAACTTAATAGACCACCCTCAAGAGATTATGCCCCCCTTGAACCTTTGACAGTGTTTGCAAAGATCTACTCTCCCCGTACGGTCCACCTGACGGGAGCTGTCCGCAAGTTGCAGCTCATCTCCACCCCCTCCATAGAACAACGCCTCTGCCCACTCAACAAAAAAACAACCACTCATTACCTCCGTTATCGGGTCAAAATCGATGAAGCGACCGGCAAAATCTACTCCTACTCCCTTGCCCCCAACCCCCTGAAAAATCGACATTTAGCCAACATCAGAGCTCCAGGGATCATCGAGCGCAAATGGGTGCATATTAGCAAAGATCTCAGTGCCTCCCTTAAAGTCCCACAGTTGTCTTCAAGGGACTTAGCAGTGCCGCCCACGCTCTTGTTAGAGCAAGAAGCCCAAGAGGTGTTAAAACAGCTCGCCTTCTCCCCTAAAGCGCGAGGAGGGGTTTGCGAGGGATTTGTCGAAATTACCCTCACCCATTACCTTGAAAAATCATGATTTTGATCACCAAATCAACCGCCTTTTTACTCTATCTAGGAACTGCACTTTGTTTAATTTTATCCCTATGGATCTCAGAGGAGCGTAGGACAAAGAGAAGAAGGAGCCCTCTTATCCCCTCTTCAACCAGGCAATGTGAATTTTGTGGTCACGGCTACATCGCTGGAGCCGATAAGGACCTCACCAGATGCCCTTGCTGCCAATCGCTCAATCAAGGTTGCCTGGACAACAAAAAACTTACTCTTTAAGGTGCAAACGATGCGCAAAACTCTGTTGTTACTTCTTCTCCTATGGAGAGTAGCCCCCATCTCTGCTCATGCAGCTGACCTATCCACCTCGGGTTGCTGGGTAGTGCAACAATAAGTCTGTAAATTCAGATCAGGCTTTTTTAAAAAAATTATTTCATTCTTAGATATATTAGACCTCTTTCGAAATTGATGAGGAGAGCGAAAGCATGAGGTTAGCAAGTAGAAGTCTCGGGCTGCTCTTGCGCTTGCGCGCATTGGAGCAGAATAGGCTATGAGAAGAAGGGCCTCATCTCGCTGCCTAAAATCGCGTCCTCGGAGGGGGAGCGTATGCGATACTGCTCCCCTAAACACCCCTACCCTTCGTGGATGGGCGCTCCTGCGGTGCGATTTTAGTTTGCGATCTGAGG
>JAFEGQ010000011.1 GCA_018239785.1 Verrucomicrobiota bacterium | reverse complement strand
TGAAAGCAATGCTGCTGTCTTGGTCGAGTTCATCTTCAGTCATAATCACCTCTTTGTGTCTCGACGGAAGATCTTAAAAATTAAGATGTAATTATATCAAGAATCTTTCATGAAATCGCCCTGCCTCTCTACCTTGATATCCACCAGGTAATGTTACTTTTGTTCTTGTTAAACCATCTCTACCAACAAGAGCTTCACTACGACCAATGTTAGCATAATTATCAACAATCTTGGGAAAACCATGAAAATCAGGTTGTGCTGTTTTTGGGTTGAGTCTCATATCAGGGCTTTTTGATGAGAATTAATTGATGAATATCTTTCCCAGTAATCCCCTCAAATAAGCTGGTTCATGAGTAGCGCATCGCCTAGCATTAGCGGCCCCACGATCAGGGTCAAACATCTTAATCACATTTGCAGCTAATCGTCGAATCAGAGACATGTTCTCCGCAGATTCACCGCTATCTCCCAGGGAAGCGTCTTCTTCAAATACAACATCCATGACATAGTGCATGGATTCTATTCCCCAATGACCTCGTATCCAGTTCATAAATTGGTTGGTCTGCCTCCGAAAAACTGGTCCAAAGAAAATGAGAGAGATCTTATGCTATAAACTTTTAGCAAAGGAAATTTTTCATGAAGAAAAGCAGATTTACCGAGTCCCAGATAGCATTTGCCTTGAAACAAGCAGAAACGGGAATAACCGTCGCAGAGATTACTCGAAAAATGGGGATTACACCTGCGACGTTTTATCGATGGAAGCAGCAGTTTGGAGGACTTATGCCCTCTGAAATCAAGAAATTGAAGCAATTTGAGGAAGAAAATGCGCGCCTTAAGCGGATGGTAGCGGACTTATCGCTAGACGTTCAGATGTTGAGAGATGTACTTCGAAAAAAGTTTTAGGGCCTGATGCTAAACGCAAGAGAGTCAAGCATTTAATGATGTCATTTCAAGTGAGCGAGAGACGTGCATGTCAAGTGTTAGGTGTCCGTCATTCGGTGTACCGATATCGCTCCATAGCTTTAGATCAGGCCCCCTTAACGAAGCGGATTAAAGAAATTGCTGGCGTCAGGGTGCGTTATGGATATCGAAGGATTTATGAACTCCTTAAGCGAGAAGGGTGGCGAGTGGGCGTTAAGCGGGTGTACCGCCTCTACCGGCAAGAAGAGCTCCAAATGAGGAGCAAGGTTCCTCGCAGGAAAGTAGCCGTGAAGTTGAGAGAGACACCCGCGTTAGCCACCTCGCCTAATGAATGTTGGAGCATGGATTTTGTCTCCGACCAACTATTTGATGGCCATCGATTGCGGATTTTGACGGTAGTCGATAACTTTACACGGGAGAGCCCTGTGGTTGAAGTGAAGCGGCAGTTTAAAGGTGTAGACGTGGCGGAAGTATTGGAGGGAGCTGTCAGGAGTTACGGTGTCCCTCAAGTCATTAAGGTTGACAACGGACCAGAGTTTATTTCTAAGGAGCTCGATCTTTGGGCTTATGCTCGTGGAGTCAAGCTTGAGTTTTCTAGGCCTGGGCAGCCTACAGACAACGCCTTCATTGAGAGTTTCAACAGCCGTTTTCGGCAGGAATGTTTAAATCAGCACTGGTTCTTGTCTCCAGAAGATGCCCGAGAGAAAGTGGAGCATTGGCGACAAGATTATAACGAAGAGCGCCCTCACAGTAGCCTGGGGAACAAGACTCCAGCGGAGTTTGCGGCTCTAAAAGGTAAGGACCGTTGAGCAATGCTGTTAATGGCGCTAAAGCTTGGGCCTTTGAATTGTTCACGACCTGCGGTCGCAAACAATTCAAAAGCGATTTGTTCGGTCATTCATAAGTTCACAAGCCCGAAATGCGGCTTGCGAACTTATGAACAACCTCACTCAGGAAGAGGAGTATAATTTTTTGAGAACCGATTTTTCTCATTTTGGATGGACCGAAAATTGGGAGCAGACCACCAAAAGAGGAGATAAGCATGGCAAAGCGCAGAAAGGACAAAGAGTTTGCAGATCTTACACAGGACATTGACTTAGAGAAATTCCGAGCTAGCATTCAAGG
>JAFEGQ010000119.1 GCA_018239785.1 Verrucomicrobiota bacterium | reverse complement strand
CTGAAAGCAATGCTGCTGTCTTGGTCGAGTTCATCTTCAGTCATAATCACCTCTTTGTGTCTCGACGGAAGATCTTAAAAATTAAGGTGTAATTATATCAAGAATCTTTCATGAAATCGCCCTGTGTTTCTATAGTAGAATGCAGTCTATTTAATGATTCTACTATTTCATTAATGGCTCCTGAGTGCTCTTTTTCGCTGATTAAAGTGGCGTATGATTGCAAATCGTTCACTCCCACTCGTAGCCAATCGAGATCATTGTTAGAGAGGGTCTCGTTTTTTAAGAGCTCTTTAGTATCGAGGATAATGGCCTCCACTTCTTCAAGAGGCGCTTTTCTTAATTGAGTAGCGATGACGTTGCGCGCTTGGCGCAAGAGAGGCGCCACTTTCAAGTTGATGATGGTGATCGTGACTCCTGCGCCACTCAAGGCTCCCATCACCGCTCCGTGAGCGGAGGAAAAGCTTTTGAAGAAACGGCTGGCTACTAGACCGATACCGATACAGGCAGCCATCTGTGACGTAAAATGGCCAGATTCTATTAGACTCCATTATTCAAGCGAAATAAATATTCTAAGTTTGATCTAAAGATGAGGGCTGAAAGAAAGCGAGTGGATTTTTTGCCATGAATATTCCGCTGATTAAATTGGTCAGCACTGCTGCCCCGACTTGCGCACCAAGAAATTGAGAGAGGATTTTCCCATTCATGGAGAATCCAAAGCGTTTAGTCAATAAAGGGAGAAAAACGGCAAGGCCTAGTCCTAAAATCATCGTCCGACCCGCACTTGCCAGTTGTTCATCTAGTAATTTGAGGGATGTTTCGAGTCCGTTGATTTCTTCATCTATTTGTTCTCTGTTTTTTAGATAGCGGATCCCTTGATCAAGTTGTTTGTACAAATCTTTGAGATTTTGTTTTTTATAATCATTGAGAAACAGTCTAATTGTTGATAGTGAGCTGCGGATACTCTCAGCCCGTCGTTTCAGAGCCTGTGGGTATTCTTTCGGGATGCAAGAAATTAATTCACGAAATCTTTTGCTAATTTCTTCGTGTTGTTTCGTCGTCATTGTCCAATCTTTGGCCACAGCTTCTACTTTATCCAGAAGCGTGCCGATATAAGGAGGCTCAATCTTTTCTAGGCGATCGTCGATCTCTAGTTTTTTTTGTAAAATTTCATATATAACTAGAGTCTTCATTATTGCAATCGACGCCCCTGCTCCATAAAGAGCTCCCATCGCAGCTCCATGAGCCGGAGAGAAACTTTTGAATAAACGGCTGGCTACCAGGCCGATACCGATAGAGGCCGCTGTTTGTGCGGTAAAGATGATCCCCCTCTGGGAGGCACTAACTTTAATAGATAAGTTATTTTCCATGAGGCGATGCTATCGTGCTTCCTTATTTAAGCACAATAGAATTTCTATGCTTGAGCTAAAACTGACGCCGTCCATTTTTTGGGGGGATGGAGCACTGATGCCGATATTTTGCGATCGTCCGCCTTGCACAAGGCAGCCCCTCTAACTGAAGCTGCTCAGCGAGCTTTGCATCCGAAAGGGGGCGCTGTTTATCTTCTTGGTCGATTAGCTCTAACAGACGCTCTTTCACTTGGCGCGCTGAGATTCTCTCTCCAGATTCTTTCGTATAGGCATGTGTAAAGAGCTCTCGCAAAGAGAAGGTTCCTCTTGGGCAGGTGAAGTACTTCCCACTGACAGCTCTAGCGATCGTCGATTCGTGAAGCCCTAAAGCTTCTGAGACTTCTAGCATCGTCATCGGATGAAGCTGTCCCTTCACGTCGCTTAAGAAAGAACCTTGAGCGTAGATGAGATACTCGCCGATGCGCCGCAAGGTCTCATGGCGGCCAATGAGGCATTTGCGGAGCCACTTGCCAGAGGTGAGCTGTTTATGAAGATAGGTGTGCACTGGTCCAGGAAGCCCTTCTTCTAGAAGGTGCAAGTAGTTTTCATTGAGGCGTAGCTGTGGCAGAGGCTCCGTGTTCACCTCGGGCCATAGCTCCCCTTCTGCTTCTCGAAAGATGAGATCTGGCGTGATTACTTGTGCCTGTTCATGATCATAGTGGGAGGCAGGAGAGAGCTGGAGATGGCTTAAGTGGTTGATGGCCATACGAATGTAAGGCATGGGGGTGGCTAAAGCTTGTGCGATCTGAGGCAATCGGTTGTTGAGTAGCTCCGCCCAATGAAAGGAGACGATCAAGTAGGTAAGGGTGCTTAGTTCCTGACGGGCATTGAGCTGCAAAAGATACGATTCGCGCAAATTGCGAGCGGCGATGCCGGGGGGTGCGATCTCTTGGAGAGCCCAAAGGTGTTCTTCAAGCTCTTTAGGGTCTTGCCCTTCTATTTTGGCAATCTCTTCGATGGGCGTGGAGAGGCGGCCACTTGCATCGAGATAGCCTACCAACAAGGCAGCTTCTGGCAATTGCCGGGTGAGATCCTCAAAGAGAGAAGGAATTGAGGCGATTTTCTCCTCAAGAATGAGCTGGGGCACGTCGAGGAGGTCTTGAGAAAAATGCCATTGGTAATCGGCATCGAGGTGTTGGAGCGCTTCAAAGCGATTATCGTCGAAGTTGATGGAGAGTTGGTCGGTCAGGTCTTCTGGAGGAAGGTCGATCTCTTCACCCTCCTCTTCTTCCTCCAAATTGAGGAGAGGATTGCGCTCCACTTCATCGATGATGAGGGCTGCTAACTCCATCACAGGCAGTTGCATCACCTCAATGGCTAATTGGATTTGAGGTGAAAGGACCAGGCGCGACTGCTGCGCGTTAGCGATCACACCCTCTTGGCGCAATTCCATAGAACCCTCCTTGGTTGAGAGCGCCTCAAAGAGAGGTCAAAGGTGAAGGCGCCCACAGCCTTATAGTAATCTATTTTTTATAAAAATTTCTACTGTATTTCTATGAGCTCAAGCGAGAGAGCTTTGCATTGAGTTCTTCCTATGAGTGAGTGCAGAGACACCTGATTAATATTTGTACAAATAGTACGATTTTAAATGTAACAAAAGGTGATCTATGGTGAAGGATCCATTTTCAGCAGCTAGAACCCATTTGGAGGATTTAAGAGTCCTTGAAGCACTCGAAGACAAAATTGATTTGGAAGATGCAAAAAAAGCACTTCAAGACATCGAAAAACAGGGCTCTGTATCTTGGGAAGAGATTAAGCTAGAGCTTGCCCTATGAGCTCAAGCGAGAGAGCTTTGCGTACTTGGCAATTAAAGAGCGCAGAGTTCCATCTTTTTGAAAGCGCACTTTGTAGACAAGGCCAAGACTATTTTCCCCGATCTCTTCGAGCGTGCCAGGGCCAAAATCTCTGTGGTACACCTCTTCCCCCTCATCAAGATCTTCTGCAAGAGGATCATGTGTATGAGGACTCAAAAAGACGCAGTCCCGTTGAGGGAGCTCATCGATGAAGCGACTCTGCCGCATCGTCTGGGCGCTCCCCCAAATAAAGCGCAAGCTGGTGCTCGTCAAAATTAGCCGCTCTTTGGCTCTAGTCATCCCTACATAAGCCAATCTGCGCTCTTCTTCGAGGCGCCCTTCATCGCCAAGGCTATTGTTATGGGGAAAGAGCCCCTCTTCCATGCCGGAAATGAAGGTGATGCGGAATTCGAGCCCCTTGCCGTTGTGCAGGGTCATGAGGCAGAGGCGCTCTTGAACGGTGGAGGCCTCGTCTAAGCTGGATTTCAGGGAAAGCTCTTCTAAAAAACTCGTCAACGGGCGAGAGCCCCATTCGGCCGCTTTAGAGACGAGCTCATCGAGGTTTTCCTTCCGCTCTTCGTAGGTCTCAGGGTCGGCGCGCAAGACATCGAGGTAGCCCGACAACTCGATCGTTTTTGCGACGAGTTCCACGAGAGGTTTATCTTTTAATGTCCGGAGTTTTTCAAGGATGGCTACATAGCTGGCAAGTGCCTCTTGCTGTTTTTTGGAGAGCTTGACCCCTTGGGCGCCGTGGAGGCAAAAATCGACAAGTCTCTCCCCCGCTGCTTGGGCCCCAAGGCGCAACTTCTCAAGCGTTGCCTCTCCTAAGCCCCTTTTGGGGAGATTGATCGTCCGCTCGAAGCTAAGAAAGTCGGCTCCTGAGTCCACCATTCTAAGCCATCCAATTAGATCCTTGATTTCACGCCTTTGGTAGAAGCTAATGCCCCCTACGATGATATAGGGAAGGCGGCGGGCTAAGAGGGCATCTTCTAAAGAGCGCGACTGGGCGTTCGTGCGGTAGAAGACAACCATCTCTTCTAAAGGCATACCCTCTTTCACGTGCAAGCGATCGATCACTTGAGTGATGTATTGCGCTTCTTCTTGCTCCGTGCGACAGCGGACGATCTCAATGGGCTGCCCCTCTCCTAAGGTGCTCCACAGCTCTTTTTCATACCGATCTGTGTTGTGCCGAATGAGATGGTTGGCACATCTAAGAATGAGATTGGTGGAGCGGTAATTTTGCTCCAAACGGACCACTTTAGCTCCGGGGTAGTCCTCTTCAAAGTGGAGAATATTTCCAACATTCGCCCCACGCCAAGAGTAAATCGATTGGTCGGGATCCCCTACGACAAAGAGGTTATGACTTTTTTCGACCAATTTTCTCGCCATCAAGTACTGGGCATGGTTGGTGTCTTGATATTCGTCGATCAGCAAAAAGCGCCATTGCTGTTGGTAATGCTCTAAGAGAAAGGGATCCGTGTCAAAGAGCTTTACAGTCAGATAGAGGAGATCATCGAAGTCGAGAGCGTTAAACTCTTTTAATTTTGTTTGGTAGAGGGAATAGAGATCGGGGAGGAGTTTATCGATTGGGGAAAAACCGATCTTGAGTTCTTGGGGTGGGATGAGTTGGTTTTTGGCTTCGGAAATTTTCGTCCGAAAAGCCTTCGCCTTTTCTTGGCTTCCTAGCTCTTTGAGGCAATCGCGTACGAGGCGATCGCTATCTTCTTGGTCATAGATGGCAAAGTTTGGGGAGTAGCCAAGAGCAGAGATCGATTGGCGCAAGATTTTAGCGCCTAAGCTGTGAAAGGTGCAGATGAGCACATGGGTATTGGTTAGGCGCCGCACCCTTTCTTGCATTTCGCCAGCTGCTTTATTCGTAAAGGTGACCGCGAGAATTTCGGAGGCGGGGACCCCTAACTCGAGGAGGTGAGCAATACGCGCTGTGACGATCCTCGTTTTGCCAGAACCAGCTCCTGCAAGGACAAGGAGGGGCCCTTCAAGATGCTCGACCGCTTTTTGCTGCTCTGCATTGAGGTCCATCTAAATCATGCTACTTTTTTCTCGGTTTTCCCCCTAAAAACGGATGATCGCTCGTCCGTAAGGGCCAGCAAAGCCAATATTCTCGCAAGAGTGTACGGCTTTATTTGTGTTGTCACTTAACAAGAGTGCCTTCCAAAAGTAGTCAATTTCGTATCCTACTTCAATAATTACAGCGAGCTTGTTTGCATACCAAGTATAATTGATTCCGATTTTAGCGTCGATTTCTGGGATGACGGCTGTATGGCTATCAAAATTAACATATGCATTTCCAGAAGCCTGTGTAGTGACATTGAAGAAGGTTTTTTGCTGTCCGATAAGGGCAAGCGCGGCTAATTCTGCCCGCATGCCAAACCAGCACCAAAGATTCCATTGATTTTCAAAGCCGATTCCAACCCCTCCCCCTTCAAATTTGACTTTCTGGCGGTAAGAGCCGACAGGGACGGGCCCCCGAGTTGCCTGAAGTTGGGTATATTCTTGATAGAGGAGCTCTTGCTCAACTTCCCCTGCTGCATTCCTAATTTCATTCTTGTCCTTATCGAGCTTGGGTCTTTGAGCCTGTTTGTACACGGTCTCCTTTCCGTCTTCGCCACGCACAGTCACAGGATGCTTATATCCTTTAGGTGCAAGCTCAGTGCTTGCAGCTGGTCCAAAGCTCTGTACGGGTCTTGGGGTTTCAGTTGGCCCTATGATGAGCCCCGCACTTTCCCGGCGATGGCCAATCCGCGCATAGCGGGCCGTAGCAAAGAGATCAAAGGTGCAACGCTCAGTTTTTTGGAGAAAGTTGCCCCATCGCAGCTCGACATTTTGATAGTTATAATGGAGCTTTCCTTCGGCAAATTCATAATCTCCTGGCACTCCGGAAAGTGCGGGAACGATGATGTTGGGGTTTACCGTCTTTGCAGACCGATTTTCTTGATACCAGAGGTAACTCAGCTTGAAGTAGCCGCAGGCGCAGTAAAAGTCGGCATGGAGGCGAAATCCCGCTTCATATCCCCCTTGGATGGAGAACATCTGGTTGCTTACAGTATTCACACTCGTCTTGTCCACTTGAGCATAGATGTAGGGGCATTGCAGCGGCTGCCAGCCCACCACGTCGATGCCGAGGCCCAAGCGACCTACGGTGTGGAGAGGTTGGCTGATAGGGAGTTTAACGAGATCCTCTTGTGCAGAAAGAAGGGAAAAAAGGGAAAAAAATAACAACAGATAGCAGCGCATGGAGCCTCCAGATAAGGAAAAAGCATAGCTCTTGGGACCCTCTAGATGCAAACGAAAGTCGCTTTAAACCTGAGTTTCGGGTTTTTCTCCCTAAGGAAGACAACTCAAAACTCAGGTTTTAAACAAAAAAGCAGCCCATCCTTGTAGAGATGGGCTGCTGTTTAGCGAATGGCTGTTGGGAGCCTTAGAAAAGGAGTTTCACCCCTGCATAAGGTCCAGCAAAACCAATGTTTTTGCAACTGCGCAGCACTTGTGAACTGACGCCAAGGGAATTGCTTTGCTCATTGACAGTATTGAGAACTTGGAAGTAGTAATCTAACTCGTAACCCACTTCCCATACTGTGCTCAGGCAGCCGCACTCCCATTGGTAGTCCAATCCTAGGCGCACATCGATTGCGGGAATGATACAGGTATTTGACCGGAATTTGACTCTCTGTGTTATTGGATCAGTCGAGATCATTGATTCAATTGGAGTTTGACGATTGCCAATTAGAGAAAGAGCCGTCAAACGTCCAAACCCACTGAAACAGTTCCAGATGGAGAATTGTCCACCCATCCCGACACCGACTCCAGCACCGCTAAATGTCGACTTGTGAATGATCTCAAGATTGCTATTCGTTTCAGAGATAACGATAGCGTTTAATTGTCTGCGCTCATTGATGAAGGCCCATCGAGCGTCGGCAAAGACGTAAAAGCTGCATCCACAACCTTTATGGAGGATTTGTCCTAATCGAAGGTCAACATTTTGATACTGGAAAAACAGGCGCCCAACAGGACGGGCCGTACTATTACTGGCCACATTAGAAATGAGCCCGTCTCCAGGGAAAAAGGTGTCATGCGCTTGAAACCAGAGATAGCTGGCATCGATGAAATTGCAATCCCTTGCGTAACTGGCATAAGTGCGCACGCCCCACGCGTAGTCGGCTGTGATTGCGAAGATATTACTGACTGTAGAATTTACACCGGTGATGTCTTTGCGCCCTATTACGTAGTCACAATGAAGCGGCTTCCAATAGAGCGCATCAACGCCAACGGCAAAATCAGCCCCCCAATCGCATGCATCCCAGCAAGGGGCAGAACAAGTCTGCGCGACAAGAGGTGTGATGCTCAACGCGGCAAGAACACATATACTCGTACAAAATTTCAGCAATCGATGTGTCATACAGGAATCTCCTTTGGGCTTTGGGGCGAATTGTAAGAGAGTTTAAGAAGAATGCCAATCAAAAAAGTGCCCTCAGACCCACAAAGGGACCAGAAAATGAGAGATCTTGAGTGTTGCGCACAGTGAGATTAGATTGGGTGCGGGTCAATGCATTGAAATAAGCATTGATTTCCCATCCCAGCTCGGAGCAAAACTTGGCCCGTTTCCAACACCAAGAGTGGTTCAAGACGAGCCTAGCATCAAAAGCTGGAACGACACGAGAGGTGACGTTGTATTCAACCATGGGGCCTTGGAAGCCAAAATCTGGGTCATAAATGGTGCGCAATCTGGGCATTTTTAACGTGCCCGGAATTGCCATCACGTTGAGATCGAGACTTAAAAAAAGGCACTGCACAAAGCAATATTGCCCACTTAGGCCCACTCCTAGCCCCACCCCGTTAAAGCTACAACGCTCTTCAAAGACTGCAAGATGAAATGCTCCAGGGGCACTTGGAAGGGAGGCTTTAGCGTTAATTTCTAGCTTTTCTTCAAAACGAGCCCAGCGGATGTTGGCAAAGGTTTGAAGGAGACATTTGCCCCTTTTTTTGAGGTATTGAGCAAAACGCAGTTCGAGCACGGAGTAGCTAAAGCGGAGGCGAGAAAGGGCCTCTTCCCAAATTCCTCCACCTGGGGAGTCTGGCAGGCCAAAAAGGGAAAAATCTGCAGGTGTCGTTGTTCCAAAGGGGCGCAAGGCGTGGGTTGTGCTTGTGGAATCAATGGACCACCATCGGAACAGGAGCTCAGAGCAGTGTTGGTGCCATCCAAATAATAGCCTAGCTCCAGAGGCATAAGAAGGGTTGAGGGTCAACGCGTCGCTTTGAGTAGTGTTGGGGATAGAAGTTCCCCACTGCCAACCACAGGTGTCTGGAGTAAAAATCAGCCATTGCATGCCTAAGTCGAAGCAACCGATGCTACAAGGATTAAGAGGTCTGTAGGCCCAAGGACAGCAGGTTTGATTGGTGATAGCGGGGGGAGAAATTTGAGCGCAAAGGGGGAAAAACAGGAGGAGTAATAAAAATCGCAACATGAGGTGCACTGTAACGGGTTGTGAGAAAAAATGAAACTCGAGATGCAAAAAAAGGCGCAAGGAGTTTTCCTTGCGCCCTTGTCTTTTAAATGACTGGCAACCGTTTAGAACAGTGCGCGGAAGCCAGCGAAGATACCTCCAAACCCGATATCGGAGCACTCTCTGTTCCGGGCATCCGGAACAAAGGAGGTCGTTGTGAATAGGGGTTTATCGATAGCATTCCAGTAATAGTTGATCTCATAACCTACTTCCGCCACGAGCGTGGTGCACCAGCAATCGTAGGTGTAGTTGAATCCAAGGCGCATATCGAGCGCAGGAATCACTGAGATGTTTGAGCTGAATTGGGAAAGTGTTGTGGTGATTGTGGTGCCAGTCGTTGTGGCGATGTTGATGTTCTCCACTTGAGGAGTGGTTCGTTGTCCGATGATTCCCATCACATCGAACTCACCAAAGACATTGAGTCCGCGCCAAATACAAAACTCTCCTAAAGCTCCAACTCCAAGTCCGACCCCATCAAACTTGGCTTTTACCGTCGTTGTGCTAGAAAATATATCAGGAGGGACGAGATCATTTTCAGAGCGTCCTCGGATCATTTCTTTATTGTTGAGGTAGGCCCAACGGAGGTTGCCGAAAACGCCAAATTGGCAGCCTGAGCGGCGGTGAAGGAGGTGTCCCACTCTTAAGTCAGCGTTTTGGTAGACCCAATTCAGCTGAGCTTCTCCTCGACTCCAAGCAGTTGCTTGTGTGGGGACGCCAATCACATTGAAGGCAGTCGCTGCCCCTTGGTTGCTTTTGACGTGGTCAGTTGGATTGGTGTAGAGGTAGCTCAATTGGGCAAATGTGCAGCCCCTTTCGTAGCCAACGAAGGCGCGCACGCCCCAGTCGTAATCGGATTTGAGCTCTTGAACTTGTACAGTAGTGGTTGTCCCTGACACAAAAATTCGGTCTGCATAGTGGAGAGGACAGCTCATGGGTTTCCAGTAGAACGCATCGGCGCCTATTTCGAAATCTCCGCTCCACCCACAGGGATTCCAGCAGCAGTCAGCACAGCAGTTGTCAGCAACAAGAGGAGCAAAGGTCAATAGCGAGAGGCTGAGAGCAGTTCCCACAATGCGGGTTAGTTTTTTCACGAATCAATTCTCCTTCTGTTTCTTTGATCTTCGCTAAGTCCCTAGGGAGCCAAGGTACATGACGCGATTTCCCTTTCAACTTAACTCAAGGAGCGATTTTTATCATACTCAAGAAGATTTCCATAGCGATGAGTAGTCTTAGATAGGCTGATTTCTCGCGTATAGCGGAGGAGCTCATAGTGACCACTTGCAAGACAGGGAAGAAGACAGAGATGGGTCTTGCGCTTCGGTGCGCAAAGGCGAAAAAATTCGCTCCAAGGATGCGAAGAAGTGCCCTGCAAGGAGACTTTTGTGCCGCAAATCTCAGCAGCTGCGAGCGCTCTTGCAATGTCAAGGCGATTATCATTGGCTACAATCGTCACGTGTTCGCGCGGCACAAGGTAAAATGTATTCGATTCGCCCACAAGATCGGAGAGTGGACGTGGGGCTTTCAACCTCTCCCAATGGTGGCGGTAGCTGCCTAGGCTGTGGCGAAAGGGGATGATTTCTTCTTCTGATAGAACGGCTTCTATAGGGTGAGAGGCGCTAAAATAGGGAAGTTGCCTTTGCTTAGGATGCATCAACTGAGCCACATAATGGGGTCCCCCCGCTTTAGCTCCTGGGCCGAAGCTAGAGGCTTTACATCCCCCAAAGGGTTGCCTTCCGCAGATGGCACCGGTGATGGATCGGTTGACATAGAGATTCCCAGCAAGGATTTTTTGCCTCCATCGCTCGATTTCTCTGTCATCGAGCGATTGGATGCCAGATGTCAGGCCATAGGGGGTGGAATTGGCAAGGGCAATCGCATGATCGAGGTTTTCTGCTCGTACGACGCAGAGAATAGGGCCAAAGCGCTCAATGGGGTCGATTTGTGAGCAGAGTTTAATGGATGGACTCCATAGATCTGGGGCGATGGAGCGGCCTTTGAGAAGCCACTGCTCTCCTGGTTCTAATTCGGTAAGCGCTTTTAAGAGAGCCCCTTGAGGAGGTTTAATCAAGGGGCCAATACGGGTCGCAAGGTCTGTTTGAAGCCCCACAGGAAGGCTTGCAGTAGCCTCCTTCAACGTGAGGAGGAATTTTGGGTCATCGTAGAGCTCTTTATGCAAAATTGCCAAAGAGCAGGCGCTGCATTTTTGTCCGCTGTGGCTAAAGGCTGAGGTGATCAGATGGGAGATGGCCTGGTCCTGATCGGCCATGTTGGAGATGATCATGCTGTTTTTCCCTCCTGTTTCCGCAAACAGGGGGAGATGGGGGCGCAATTTGAGAAAGTGCTGTGCGGTAGCTGTGGCCCCCGTGAGAATTACGGCATCCACGCGCGGATCGGAGATGAGCAAGTTGCCTGTGGGTTCTTCTTCACAAGGGATGAAATGGAGGGCAGTTTTTGGCACCCCTGCTTCCCAAAAAAGCTCGACGATCCGCTGGCCTATGACAATGGTTTCTGGGGCTGGTTTAAATAAGACGGCATTCCCTGCCGCAAGAGCAGCTGCAATGCCTCCGACGGGAATTGCCAAAGGGAAATTCCAAGGCGAAAGAACGACAACGCTCCCTAAAGGACACCAAGAGACCTCTGGATCCTCGTGGAGCAATGCGGCAGATCTTGGATAATACTCGAGAAAGTCGATGGCCTCATCGACCTCGAGATCAGCTTCGGTCAGCACCTTTTTCCCCTCGCTCATCATTAAGCTGATGAGCTCACTGCGATGCCGGCGAAAAAGGGGAGCAACGGGAGGAAAAGGGGCCCCTTTTGCTTCTTCGAGGGCGTGGTCGATGTCTTGCCAACTCAACAAGGGAATCGCCCTTAGAGGAGAAAGATGGGTGAATTGCTCAGCCCATTTGCGATTTTGAGCGAGCGAGTAGTTTGTAGGCGGTTCGTTAGAAAAGGGGGCGTCAGCAGGCAGATCGTGGGGGGGTTGTGTCCGATCTTGAGAATCTCTCGGAGCAGAGGAGAGGCCAGAGATTTTCTGACACGCACTTGAAAAGCGGAGTGCCTCTTGTTTCCAAAGGGGAGAAGAGGTTTTGAACTGCGCAATATGGCGCAAGAAGTTTTCAGGGGCAGTATTTTCGTCCAAGCGGCGTATCAGGTAGGCCATGCCATAGGCAAATTCTTTTTTT
>JAFEGQ010000118.1 GCA_018239785.1 Verrucomicrobiota bacterium | reverse complement strand
TTCACCTTCTTTCAAAATCCGAATGATCTGCTCTTCGGAAAAACGACTTTTCTTCATCTCTGCTCCTTTTGGTTTGGGCAGAAATGTCTATTTTACATTGGACCAATTTTTGGGGAGCAGGTCATCCGCGATGCTTATACAGAGGCAAAAAATGCTTGGATTGTTGGGGAGAGCATCCATGGAATCTCAAAGCAAGGGGATTGGAATTTAAAGTCTGTGATTTTTGCGAGTAGCCATGTCGAAATGATAGGGATGAAACGCCTTTGGTTAACGTCGGATCCGGTTTTTCAATTACCGTCGGTCATTTGTGGGAACAAGATCCATTTCGATGAAGTGGAGGAGATCATTTTGGAAGATGGGGTGTTGTATGCAGAGGAGATTACCATCACAAAGGCAAAACTCGTCAAAGTGGGAGGGAAAAATTTTGCAAGTCTGATACGCGCGCAAAAGCTCAAGATTGAAGCAGATCATTTGCTTCTTTGCGGGGGAGAGATTCAAGCTGGGGTCCTTACATTGAACATCAAACGTTTCACAAAAGAGGCTGGATCGATGCGGCACATCAAAAGATCTCCGACCAGCGAGATGAAATAGATTAGAAGACGATCGCCGTTCCCACTTCTTCTTGAGGGGCAATGGAAAGGGGAACCTTTTTTTCTCTTAATTCTGAGGCAACCACTTCTAAAGCCGTTTTGGGGCTGTTGCACTCTTGTGAGAGGTGGGCGAGGTGGACGTGCTTAAGAAGAGGATGGTGCACAAGAGAAAGGAGCTTGCCACACTCTGCATTTGAGAGGTGGCCCGCTCGAGATAAAACCCGCTGTTTATAGACCATTGGACGAGGAGAGGCGTGAACCATCGAAGGCTCATGATTGGCTTCTAACACTAAGTAATCACACCCCTGGAGATGTGCCTGGACGAGGGTTGTGGCAAAGCCGAGATCTGTGCAGACTCCGACTTTCAAGTTGCCTGTTTTGAGCGTAAAGGCAACAGGGTCCAAAGAGTCGTGTTGGATCGAAAAAGGGTGGATCTCGATGTCTCGAAATTCGAAGCTTTCCCCGGTAGTGAAGATTTTGAAGGGGAGAGTTTCTCCTAAAGAGCGGTAAATCCCTTTTGCCGTTCCTGCATTGGTGAGAATGGGAATCTGATACTTGATTCCAAGAATTTTAAGAGCGCGAATATGGTCGATGTGTTCATGCGTCACCAAGATGGCATCGATTTCGCTGATGTCGACTCCAATCTTCTGCAGCCGCAAGCAAATCTGACGCGCACTTAAGCCCGCGTCGATCAAAAGGCGGGTCGTTCCAGAGCTGAAATAGAGGGCATTGCCTTTCGACCCTGACCCTAGCGGGCAAAATCCACGTTTCATATGCGCAGGGGTTTACCACACTTGTCCCTTAAAGGGGAAGCTTGAGCTCATCATGGGCTTGCAGGCAATGAACGTCGATATTGCAATCGCGCAATACCTGCCCGATCAAGAGGTGCCTTTCTCTTAAAAGATCGTCCGAAGCACTGGGATCATGGTGAGTGACGACCCATTCTTTGATGTTTGCAAATTTCACTAAAGCCGCTGCATTGGAAATGGAGCTATGCCCCCACCCAATGTGATAAGAATATTGGCGCGGCGTGTACTGCGCTTCGTGGATGAGGAGATCAACTCCTTGACAAAAGTTGATGAGCGGGAGGTAGGGCTGGACGATCGGATCGTTTAAGGTGAGCTCACCTGGATGGCCGCGATAACCCTTAATAAACTCATTATCAGTGATATAGGAAATTATTTTCCCGTCCACTTGGAAACGAAACCCAAGAGCGCCTCCAGGGTGGTCACAATCTACAAGATCGATGATGGTATCGCCGATGGTGAGAGTTTGCCCTCCGCGCATTTCATGAGGGACGTCATTAGCTTGCAGATCTCCTAGCTGCACAGGAAAATGGTGAGGTTCTAAGATCCGCTTGAGTCCATCTTCTATGCTCTTGTCCCCATGGTGAGGGCCATAGATATGGAGAACAAAATCGGAGTGGTAGATGGGCTGAAAAAAGGGAAAGCCGATGATATGGTCCCAGTGGGCATGACCAATGAGGAGGTGAATTTCCCTAAAATGGGTCTGTAACAGGGCGTCGCCCAATCCTTTGATCCCAGTGCCGGCATCGATAATGATCATCTGGTCAGGGCGATGGATTTCTAAACAGACGGTGTTGCCTCCGTAGCGGACGTGGTGTTGCCCAGAAACCGGGACAGATCCCCGAGTGCCCCAAAATTTGAGGTAGTTTCGCTCGGGGTGCGATTCGGGATCGTAGACATGAGGGGCTTGTTCAAACGCCATTTTCCATTATATAGGAAAACATTGGCACATTGGTCAAGCGGGAAAGACTTGGCGAGGCTTGGCTCCTTCTTGAGGGCCGATCACTCCGTTGCCTTCGAGCTGATCCATGATTGAGGCAGCTCTCGCATAACCAACCTTTAATTTTCTTTGGATAAAGGTTGTCGAGGCGACCCCTGTTGAACGGACGAGTTCGCAGGCTTGGGAGTAGAGACTATCGAGCTCTTCTGTGCTTGCCCCCCCGTCGGTGGAGCCGTAGGCGTGGAACGATTCGATTTGGTAGTTTGGCGGGGCTTGAGCGCTGATGTGATCGATGACCTTATTGATCTCGTCATCGCTGACATAGGTTCCTTGTGCTCGGATCAGCTGGGGCGCTTCTGGATTGAGAAAGAGCATATCCCCGTTGCCTAAAAGAGCCTCTGCTCCATTTTCATCGATGATGATCCGGCTATTGATTCCACTCGCCACCTTAAAGGCGATTTTTGCGGGAAAATTGGCCTTAATGATCCCTGTGATCACCTCTTTTGAGGGGCGTTGGGTGGCTAAGATGAGGTGGATGCCGACAGCCCTAGCCATTTGGGCGATCCGTGTGATGGGGGTTTCGATGTCAGAAGAGGCGGTCATCATCAAGTCGGCTAATTCGTCGACAATGGCGACGAGATAGGGGAGTGTTTCGGGCACTTCGACTCCGAGATTTTCCTCCTCAACAAGGTTCCGTTTGCGCCCATTGAAGGCATTGATGTTGCGAAGAGAGAGGCGCTTGAGGAGGTCGTAGCGCTTTTCCATCTCTCTGACCAGCCAGTTGAGAGCAGAGCAAGCTTCGATAGGCTCTGTGATGACAGGGGCTAGCATGTGGGGCAATCTCGAGTAGGCAGTGAGTTCCACCTTTTTGGGGTCGATCATCAGGAGCCTCACCTGGTCGGGCCGTTTATCGACTAAAAGGGAGATGATGATGGAGTTAATGCAGACCGATTTTCCAGATCCTGTTGCCCCGGCGATGATCATATGAGGCATTTTGGCTAAATCGGCGATGACCGGTTCTCCGGTGACCGATTTGCCTAAAAGGAGGGGGATAGCACACTTTTTGTTCAGCTTAGCATAGGCGTCGAGCATTTCGTGAAAACCCACGCCGTGGGGATGGGGGCTGGGGATTTCGATGCCGACGGCGGCTTTTCCGGGGATGGGGGCGATGATCCGGATCGAGCGCGCTTGTAAGTTGAGGGCGATATCATTTTCTAGCGCCTTGATCCGCTGCACTTTGACGCCGACAGAAGGGATCACTTCGAACGAAGCGATGGTGGGGCCACAGTTGATCTCTCCCACTTTGGCTTCGATCTGGAAGTTGGCGAGGGTTGCTTCGAGGGTTTGCGCTTGCTGCTGGAGGGCTTTTTTGAGGGCGGAGTTGTCGACAGAGGAGTGTTTGCTCAAGAGCGACTCGGTTGGTAGAGCATAGATCGAGGCTCCTCCAGAGGGAGGAGAGGGAGGAGGGGTGGCGAGCGTTGGTTTTTTAAAAGGAGAAGCGCGCGGGGTCGGGGTCAGAAGCTTGACTTCTGGTTTGCTCTTTTTTGATCTCTGCAGCCCTTTTTTCAGTGTTTTGATCCTTTTTAGCCAAACGGAGAGCTTTACATCGCTCATCACGAGGAGAGCAGATAGGCTTAAGGTGAAGCAGATGAGGGTTGTCCCTAGGGTACTCAGGAGATAGCGCAAGTTGGCATAGGGGAGCTTGGCAAAGAGGTAATAGAGGGGAAAGCCTCCCAAGTGGGAAGGGGCAAACCAAGCGCCTAAGACAGACCATTGGAAAGCGGCGATGTTGAGCAAGGTGGAGGTGGAGAGGAGAAAGATGCCAAAGCAGGCGATTTCGAGCCGCCCATTTCTGGGTAATCGACCGACAAGGAGGCGCCAACCCCAAAGGGTCAAGTAGCCAAAGAGGAGAAAAGAGCCGAGGCCAAAGGTCCAAAGGAGCCCAAAAGCGATCAGGTGGCCGATCAGGCCTAACCAATTGCTCGCTTCTTGCTCGATGTGGAAGCTGATGAGACCGAGCAAGAGGAGCAAAGCGGCCACTAAGACTCCAACTCCCGTCAATTCAGAGGGAATGAGACGTTCTTTTTCCCCTTTAGCCATTGAGCCATCCTCCAATTACCCCACTTAAACAAAACAATCCCATGAAGAGGCAATACCAGGCAAAGATCTTGAGTTTTCCCTGGTCGATCAGGCGTAAAATCCAGCGCAAGGTCACAGATCCGACAATAAGAGAGGCAAGAAAACCAATCACATAGGCACTCCACATCTCATGGGAGAACCCTTCTGGCCACTCATCAATGGCGCTGAGCAAGCTAGCCCCTGTGATTGCGGGGATGGCGAGGAAAAACGAAAAGCGGGCAGCTTGCGCTGGAGAAAAGCCTACCAAGCGCCCTGCGCTGATGGTCGCTCCACTGCGCGATAGGCCGGGCAAAAGGGCGGCGAGTTGAAAAAAGCCGACCACAAGCGCTCCTTTAGGACCTACAGGACTTAATCTTGCAAAACGCTCTCCCACAAAGAGGAGAAGGGCGGTCAGACAAAAGGAGATGCCCCAGATCCAGGGGAGGGCGAAAGCTTGCTCAAGGGGCCTTTTTAAGAAAATCGCAAAGGCCAGAGGCAGCGTTCCCATCACCAGCAAACTCATCCTATTTTTGAGCATCTCTTTGAGGTCATCTCGCAGCAAGATCACTGTAGCCATCAAGGTGCCTAAGTGGCAGACAAGTCCAAAGACAGGAGAGGTCTCTTTCCATCCGAGGAGGAGACTTGCTAGCTGGAGATGCCCTGAAGAGCTGATCGGCAAAAATTCAGTCAGCCCCTGAACGATCCCAAGTAAAAGAGAGAGGTAAAACGGCATTTTCTTCAGGTTAATTGGGTATAGATGGGCGATCGACGGGACTTGAACCCGCGACCTCCGGAATCACAATCCGGCGCTCTAACCAGCTGAGCTACGATCGCCACGTAAGGGGAGGAGTTTATCTTGAGATTTGGCCTCATGTCAAGCCACAGACTTGCCATTAGGTATTAAATTGATGTTTGATAAGAACCCTTTTCCCTTCAAAAGCAAATGCGAGATACAAAATGCGCTGTACACCCCGTTCGATCAGCTCTAAGGCGTATTGCTTTTCTTTGATTTGCTTCATGGCAGAGGCAAGAGCGGTTTCCAAATCAGAGTTCTCAAAACGCCCTAACTTTTTGAACTCCATGATGATGCCTAAATCTGCAGGATTTTTTGGCAATAACATGACATCGTACCTCCCCAACCCGCTTTTCCGATTGGATTTAACGTCGTAGCGGCCCCTTAATCCCACCAACATGCCTAACACAAAAGCGTGGTAAATTTTTTCCGAATCATCGGCGGGAACATCAAAAAAACTCACAGCAGAGAGCATGAATTCTTGAAAAAGCTGAGAAAAGGTGTCGATATCGCCGCCAACTAGGCTGTTCAAGAGGAGGCGATAGCGATAGTCATGGAGGGTGCTTGTAAACCACTCCACGACCATGGTTTTGTAGAGCTCTCCGATTTCGAGATTGGGGATTTTTAAGCGGATCGGTGTCCCATAAACAGGAGTTGCATCGAGTGTCAGATAGCCGCTATAGAGGAGCAAGGACCAAACTGCGCTGGGGTTTTGCTCAAGATGGGGGAACACCAATCCCTCTTCGATGTTTTTTTCGATGCTCCTCCCTTGGAGCAGCTCTTCGAAATCGGCCTTCAGATCTTCCGTTCCTTGAGCGATCAGTTGTTTCACCAAAGCATTATCACTTGTATTAACCCAATAAGGAGCTAAGTTTCCTTGTTGAGCGATACAGTTTAACACTGACCAGGGGTTGTAAATGCCAGCACAAGAGCCGATGCGGTAACCATTATACCAGTCTCTAAACTCTGGGAGTTTTTTAACAAGATCATACTTTTTTAAAAGCGTTAAAACCTCTGACTCTAAGAGTCCAAATTTATCCCTAAATGTTTCATGCAAGAGAGTGAATGTGGTGACATTATTCAAACCCGAAAAAACACTCTCCTTCGCAATGCGTAAGATGCCTGTAAGCACTCCTAGCTGCAAATCAGGGTTATCTTTCAGACAATTGGACAACAAATTGCGGAGAAATTCAATGGAGGGACGGTAGTAATTGCCCACATAAGCGGCATGAATAGGGGTATCGTGGTAGTGCAACAATAAGTCTGTAAATTCAGATCGGGCTTTTTTAAAAAAATTATTTCACTCTTAGATATATTGAAATAAAAAAGGTCCGAGACAACAATTCTTCTTTTCAACTCACTCAAAAATC
>JAFEGQ010000117.1 GCA_018239785.1 Verrucomicrobiota bacterium | reverse complement strand
TTCCGAGAAAAATATCCCCTCAGAAATGGCTCAGTGGGCGGAGTTGATCATCAGGAGGGTCCTACAGGCGGCTTGATCTTGGGAATTTACAGATAAACTAATTTATATTTTTGCAATATTGTGGCACGGCGCGAAGCGACGTCGGTCACAATGTTGTACAAAGTCGAGCTAATGCTTTCAAGATATATTGGCTGCCCTTTTTTACAAAAAAATTTCCTTGATGGGCCATTTTGGAACCGCCAGTGGTTTTCTGTGGCTGCTGGGATTGGATGTGTGATCGGCTTGCCAGTGGGAGCTCTCCTACCAGTACAAGCAAAAAAGAAAAAATCTGATCTTCCATCTTGTGGAGCACATATTGGTGGGTTCATCGGAAACATTATCGGCGGAGGTGCAGCAGGTCTATCGACCATCGTTGGTGTCTACATCTTCCCTAGAGTCAATGCATTTAGTAATGTCATGATAATGGCGGGTGCGACTACTGCGAGTGTCGTCTTAGGTGGCCGGGAAATTTTCACTGCCAGAAAGGATAGGCCTACAACTTAAATTGTGTGCCAAAATAGTGGCGCCTTGCCTCTTCGCTGGCAATGAGTTCTGAGGGAGTTCCTCCAAGGAGGACTCTCCCTTTATCCACTAAATAGCTGCGGCTCACCACATCGAAAATCTCACGCGCATTGTGGTCGGTGATCAAAATGCTGATCCCCTTTTGCGCGAGATGCCGAATGATCTCTTTGAGGTCAGAAATGGAGAGTGGATCGATGTTGGCAAAGGGCTCATCGAGAAGGAGAAAAGAGGGGTTGGTCGCTAACGCGCGCGTCACCTCCAACCTCCTCCTCTCCCCCCCAGAAAGGGAGCCCCCCTTTTTCTTTCTCAAAGGGGTCAGGTGGAGCTCGGCTAGTAGTTCTTCGAGCTGCTCCTTCCGTTTTTTTCTGGATAAAGGGCGCGTTTCTAGGATACTTAAGATATTCTCCTCGACACTCATCCCCCGAAAGATGGAGGGCTCTTGAGCGAGGTATCCCATCCCCATTTGAGCTCTTTTGTACATCGGCAAAAAACTGACATCTTGGCCGCAAAAAAGTACGGTGCCTTCATCGGGCCGCACCAGCCCAATGGTCATGTAAAAGGCGGTTGTTTTTCCAGCGCCATTGGGGCCAAGAAGCCCTACCACTTCTCCTTTAGCGACTTCAAAAGAGATATCGTAGACGATCTTTTGCCCCCCATAAGATTTGGCGAGCTTTTTCACTTCGAGGATCATAACAGCCCCCTTGTCGATATCGTCGCCTTCAAATGATCTGCCCGAAAATCGATCCCATGGCTCGCTAAAAAAAACTCAGCCGAGCGGGCAGAACCCGTGATGATCGGGCTTAAGCCTTCAGGAGAGGTGATCAGGTCATGTCCTAAAGCTTGAAAGTGGATCAAGGTCGCCTGCTCTGTGACAAAGTGATTTTTTCTGTAAAAATAAGAGGCCTTGGCCGCCTCCAGCCAGCGCAGCTCTTGCATCGCTACCCAATCTTTTCCAGGGGCTGATTGAAAAAGAAGCGCGCCGCTCCCGCGCACGCGATACATTCCAGGGCCTTCGGAGACCACCTCTTGCCCCCCGGGTAAGACCCAAAATAGAGCTTCCTGCATCATCCCTCGGACTCCCGTCATATGCTCGACAATTTCTCCTTTTAAACGCTCCTTGAGGAGCAGCTCGAGATGGGAAGTGTCACATCCAATTTGGTAGTGGAGCCTTTCTATGCCATTGCTGACCCATATATCTTTTTGCACTTTTTCCCGCTGCTGTTTGGGATAGGTATCCTCTTGAACCAGAGGCGCTTCTTGCGTGCTGGCAAGAAGGGTCTGATAGCGCTCGACATCGACTTTGCTGACTCTAGCCATTTGCCAGAGCAGGCAAGCCGTGACTCCCGCGAGGACAAAAGCACCTAAGAAGTAAGAGCGCCTAAACATGGTTGATGAATATTGGGGTATAATGCTGCAAAAATTGCTTTAACTTCTCCTAGCAGATGGTCCAAAGCGGCATAATCGAGCATATTGGGGCCGTCAGATTTAGCTGTTTGAGGATGGGGATGGCTCTCGAGGAAGAGGGCATTTGCGCCAGCTGCTACTGCAGCCTTAGTAAGGTGCGGGATGAACTGCCTTTGCCCTCCAGAGGATTTTCCAAGACCCCCTGGCAGCTGGACAGAGTGGGTCCCATCGAAGACGACGGGGACGCCAAAATCTTGCATGATGGGGATGGAGCGAAAATCGGTGACGAGGTTGTTGTAGCCGAAGGAAAATCCCCGCTCGATCAGAGCGATTTGATCATTGCCGCTATCGCGCACCTTTTCAACAATCGTCCCCATGTCCCAAGGGGCCATAAACTGCCCCTTTTTAATAAAAACAGGTCTCCCTGTTTTGGCAGCTGCAACAGCTAGATCGGTTTGACGGCAAAGAAACGCAGGCATTTGAATTGCATCGCACACTTCACCTGCTCTTGCAGCCTCTTCGGGAGAGTGGACGTCTGTGTAGATCGGCACGTTCATCTCTTGACGCACTTTAGACAAAATGCGCAAGCCTTCTACAAGTCCAGGGCCGCGAAAAGAGGAAAGAGAGGCGCGATTGGCTTTGTCATAGCTCGACTTGAAGATGAAGGGGATATGGTGCCGCTCTGCAATTAAAGCTAGCGCTTCTGCTGCCAGAAGGGTCTCTTCTTCTCCTTCGATGACGCAAGGGCCTGCGATGAGCACTAAGGGCTTTGAGAGGCCAATTTCGATGTCAAAATCTTTGATAAAAAAAGAATTCATACCGTTACGTTCCCATATTTTTTAGCCATGCGGACGAGAATATCGGCTCCCCGCTCGAGCTGTTCATCGGTGGCGCCAAAAGAGACCCGCACATGGGTGTCTCTGGCGCTACACCCTGCACCTGGCATCAGAATGAGCTCTTCTTCAAGCGCTGCTTCTGCAAATTCGGTTCCCGTCATCCCTTCAGGGACTTCTACAAAGAAGAAGATCGAGCCTGCAGGCTTGATCACATTGTAATGAGGAGCAAGTGCCTCGTAGAGGAAGTCCCGTTTTTTCCGGTACTCATCGACATAAGGGGTCATGTCGTAGTCAAGGGCAGCCAGGGCCCCATATTGAAGAGGAGTGCATGGGCAAATGGAGGTGGTCTGCTGAAACTGTGTCATCGGCCCGAGAGCCTCTTTGGGACCAGAGACTAACCCTAAGCGCCACCCTGTCATTCCATAGTTTTTTGAAAAGCCGCTCATCGTCACAGTTCTGTGGGGAAGAAGAGGGCTAAAGGAGGGGGTAATCCCTTCGTAGTTAAATAAAGAGTAGATCTCATCGTAGATGACCCACAGATTGTGCTCTTCGGCGAAATGGGCGAGCATCTTGAGCTCCTTGTCTGTCGCGACCACTCCTGTCGGATTGGCGGGACAACTGAAGACGATGGCGCGGGTTTTGGGGGTGATTTTTGCCTCAAGGCGCTCTCTGCGCCACCGGAAATCGGGGTAGGTATCGACAAAAACGGGTTTTACTCCAAGGGTAGGAGGGAGATCTTTCCAAAAGAGAAAGGCAGGATCGGGGATCAGGATTTCATCTCCTGGATCGGTAAGAGTCATCATGGCGAGCAAAAAGGCATTGCTCAACGCTGGGGTGACGATCACATCTTCCTGAGGAGCCCCCCGCTTGGCAAAATGGGCGAGCGCCTTTTCTCGCAAGAGATCAATTCCTTGCGCCTGAGTGTAGCCGTTTTTTTCCTCTTGAATCGCCTTAATGGCCGCTGCGCGGATCGGCTCAGGCACGTCAAAGTGGGGCTGCCCATAGGAGAGATTGCAAGGATTTTTTAGCTCTTTGGCGAGCTCAAATAGTCTCTTCAATGGAGAGACTTTGAGTTTTTGGATTCTTTCGGAAATCATCGTTCCTCCCATGCTCAATTGTTGGCGAAGTATACCATGTTTCCTCTTTTAGTCTTAGATAGGTTTGCTGTTGATGGGAACGGAACAGGGCGATTTCATGAAAGATTCTTGATATAATTACATCTTAATTTTTAAGATCTTCCGTCGAGACACAAAGAGGTGATTATGACTGAAGATGAACTCGACCAAGACAGCAGCATTGCTTTCAG
>JAFEGQ010000116.1 GCA_018239785.1 Verrucomicrobiota bacterium | reverse complement strand
TGCAAAACCCTAAAACTTCTTCCCCCCGCTCCTGCATGAGCCGTTTGCGCATCGCAAAAACGGCAAAGGTGATGGGCAGATCTGTCTTTTCTTTCCACACCTGGGCGAGGTCAAATCGGGTGTAGCCGGGAAATCCAGGATGAAGGAGCGCTTGATCGCCGATGAGCAAAAAAGCTTTGTAGTCCATGCATTGGTTGAGGTGAGGTAAAGTGACGAAGTGGGGCCGAATGTGCCAAAAATAGCGGCAAAAGAGTTTTACGAGCTGCGCTGAAGAGGCGCTTTGAGGCGTCAAAGCGAGAGGTTGGTCGTTTAATGCGGCGAGAGGTCCTTTGACGTGCAAGTGGACACTGCGCACTTGCCCTTCTGCTGCAATGCAATAACCTGGGAGCAGATCGTAAAGAGAGCTGTGAGAGAGATATTCAAAGCTGCTGACGAGTGAAAGGTCGAGCTTTCCTTCGCGCAAAAGGGCATTGAGTTCACTTGGGACTCCTCCAACCAGCTGGACCGCAGAAGAGAGGCTTGTATAGAGGGGGATCGCATTGCAAAAGTTGAGATGGCCGACACGCAGTTGGCTCATGCAGAAACGCACTCGCGCCCTGAGTGGACCTGTTTCGGAATTCTCCCTATTTGAGAAATGAGCTCCTCAATGCGCGTTTGCTTCATCTCAGCTTTTAGGCTTCCGGCCATTTCAATGATCATTTCCCCCTCGTAGGTCGATGAGAAATCGTTAGCTCCACACTGCAAAATGGTTTGAGCCATCTCAATCCCCACATACTTCCATAGCACCTTCAGATGAGGGATGTTATCCAGCATCAGGCGGCAAACAGCATAGAGGAGGCGCAAATCAGGAGGGGGTTTGAGTCTTTTCGCCCGCTTTCCCAGAGCATTATTCTCTGTGTGGTAGCGCAAAGGGACAAATGACAAAAACCCTTGGGTTTCATCTTGGAGTTCTCTGACGCGCAGCAGGTGAGCGATCAGGTCATGTGGCTCTTCGACATGCCCAAAGAGCATCGTAATATTGGAAGGGAGTCCCATCCGATGGGCTTTTCTGTGAATATCGAGATATTCTTCGGTGGTGATTTTTTGGGGAGCCAGCTGCTTGCGGATCTCTTCGACGAGAATTTCAGCCCCTCCTCCTGGAAGTGAACCAAGCCCCCAGCTGATCATTCGCTGCAACACCTCTTCCACAGGAATGCCGTGCAGCTTCGCTAAAAAATCGTACTCGACAGGCGTCAGGGCCTTGATGTGAAGAGTAGGAGCCATGGCTTTAATGCCTTGAAAGACTTCGCGGTAATAATCGAGGTTGCAATCTCTCCAAAGGCCTCCAACAAAATGGATCTCACTTAACTGAAAAGGGAGCGCCTTTTCGACCTTTTCGAGCACTTGCTGAGGAGTTAAAAACCAACTGGTCTTCCACCCTGGCTTGGCGTAGAACGAACACATGGGACAAGAGAGTTCACATAAATTGGTCGGATGAATGTAAAGGGTGGAAGCATAGAGCACTTGGTTGCCCACCTTGCGCTCTCTGACCTCATCTGCCAGCTGACACACCGCTTCGATCTCATGGGAGGTGAGGAGCGCCAAGCCCTCTTCAGCACTTAGGCGAACATCTGCACGCACTTTGTCAGCGATCTTTGCGATCATCAGGGTCTTCCTCACACAAAGGGCATTTGACGTTTTTCCCACAGGAGGGATCTCTTTTTTTGGTGGGGTCATACCCACATGAGCCCCTTTTGATCTTAGGCTTGCCTGTAAGGATGAGGCCGATGCAAAGGCCCACAAGAGCCAATGCTGCAAGGATCACGGTGACAATCAAAGTGACAACAAAAGTACTCATAGAGGCAGAGCGTAACAGATCGCTTGCTCCCAATCAAGTTTTGGAGATAATGTTGAATTATGAAAAGATCCTATACGTTTGATGATGTGGCTTTGGTCCCACAATTTAATAATGTTCCTTCGCGGACAGAGCCCTCTTTGGAGACATGGCTCACAAGCAATCGAAAAGTGGGGATTCCCATCGTGAATTCCAACATGGACACCGTGATTGGAGAAGAATTAGCAGAGGTGATGCTTGCCTCTGGCAGCATCCCCATTTTTCATCGGTTTACGGCTTGGGAGACCCAAGAGGCGTGGGTGAAGAATTTTGCGGATCGGTGCTTCATCTCTTGTGGCCTGCATCACATAGAACAGACGCAAAAGCTGCTCGATTTAGGGGCAGCTGGAGTGTGCATCGACGTGGCACACGGTCATTCAAAGATGATGATGGAGTTCATCGGAAAAATCAAACGGACCCACCCCCACTGTGACGTGATTGCCGGCAATATCTGCACAGCGATGGCTTACCATGATCTCGTTAATGCAGGAGCTGATGCTGTGAAGGTGGGCATTGGGCCAGGCGCTGCTTGCACAACGCGGATGGTCACTGGCTTTGGGGTGCCACAGTTTTCGGCCATCCAAGACTGCTCTCCTATTGCTAATCGTCTTCGAGTGCCCATGATTGCTGATGGGGGCATTCGCTCAAGCCGTGACATTGTTTTGGCGTTAGCTGCTGGAGCGAGCACGGTGATGATCGGCAAGCTGCTCGCCCTGACACATGAGAGTGCC
>JAFEGQ010000115.1 GCA_018239785.1 Verrucomicrobiota bacterium | reverse complement strand
TTTGAACCATCGCCATGCCGTACGGTAACTGACTCCCTGCTGCTTTGCCCAAACGCTCAATTTCATGTGAATGAAATATCATATTTGACTATATCTGTCTATAATTTTGGCAACAGTTGCCAACCTTCCCAAGTTCACTTGGCCTGGCGCATACCCCTGCTCTGCTGACTTGCGGTATTGCTCAACCGCACCAGACTCATTGAGCACCACCCCTTGACCCGTTTCGTACATATAGCCAAGGTTATTTTGCGCCGTAGGTTCCCCTTGCTCTGCAGCCTTGCGATAGTACTCAGCAGCGATCTTCTCATTTTTTTCCACACCAATCCCGCTATTATAGAGATATCCGAGATTGGTAAGCGCGCGAGGATCCCCCTGCTCGGCAGCCTCTTCACAGAGAGTTGCCGCTTTTTCAACACTTTTTGAGACCCCTAAGCCCTCATAGTAGCGCCAGCC
Organism: Verrucomicrobiota bacterium; assembly: GCA_018239785.1. Taxonomy (GTDB): domain Bacteria; phylum Chlamydiota; class Chlamydiia; order Chlamydiales; family JAFEGQ01; genus JAFEGQ01. The sequence continues at coordinate 13,047 of JAFEGQ010000115.1, read as the reverse complement.
TAAATTTGTCATTGCTGTTGCAAAGCCTTGATCTGCAGCTTCTTGATATAAATCAAAGGCTTTCTTGTAGTTAATAGGAACCCCTTCCCCATACTGATACATCCATCCCAAACTGGTTTGCGCCTGAGGATCCCCTTGATCTGCTGCTCGTTTAAACCAATCGACCGCTGCTTGAGAATCAGGAGCTACCCCTAAGCCTTTATAGTAGAGCCAGCCGACGTTATTCATCGCTGCAGGAAGATTATCCTCTGCTGCAGCCTTGTACCACCGCATCGCTTCAGAATAATTCTGTGCCACCCCCAGCCCTTGAGCATAGAGATTGCCGAGTTGATTTTCCGCCTCTGGAATTCCCGCTGTCGCCCCAATGCTGTACCACTTAAAAGCTTGTTTGTAGTCAGGCTTAGCACCTTCAACGCCGTAAAAGTAGCGATCCCCCTTGACGACCGCCTCTTCTGGAGAAGTGCCTCCTGCCCTTTGGGACTCTTCGGCGACCGGAATTTGGACCGCCTCTGAATTGTCAAGATTAGCAGCCTGCAGTCCTACTGATGCCACAAATGTGGCTAGCCATAACTTATCCATCACTCCTCCTGCGCTTAATTTTTATCTATAATTCCATAGAGCAATTATCCCCAAATACCTTGAAAAATTGAGCAAAAGAGAGGCGCAATTAATTCGCGTGTCGCGCTATATGTAAAAAAATATGCGACATTTGGTGACACTGCTACTTGCTCTCTTAATGTTCTTTTCCGCGTCTGTTTGCGCTAACAGTCACGAAATAAATAGCTTATTAAAAGTTCGCGGGGTGATGTTTTTTTCACCCACCTGCTCTCATTGCCACCAAGTCCTTGATCAAACGCTCCCTCCGCTCATGCAAAAATATGGGGATCAACTTGAGCTAGTGCTGGTTAACATCTCCACGGGAAAGGGGAGCCAGCTCTACTACGCGGCAGCAAATCAGTATCAGATCTCCGAATCGAACTGGGGGGTCCCGGCCCTTTTGATTGGCCCCACCTATTTGGTCGGCAGTCACGAAATTGCCTCGAAACTCCCCACGCTCATCGAAGAGGGAATTGCCTCTGGGGGCGTTGCTCTCCCCCACCTTCCAGGGCTTGTCCAAGATCTTGAGGCTGTGGCATCCACCCCTTACGTTGACCGAGATGTTTTTGTCCTCGACCATTCAAGCGATCTAGAGACGCTGCCGCGCATGGGAGTTGCGGAAAAGCTTGCTAAAGACCCTCTTGGGAGTGCGCTTGCCATCTGCCTGTTAATCGCCATGGTGGGGAGCTTAATCTTTCTCCCTTTCCGTTGGGCAGAGTCGGGATTGTCCCCAAAAATGGGCCTTAAGAGTTTTGGATGGATCTTTCCGATACTAGCATCCGCAGGCCTGATCATTGCCGTTTATCTCACCTATCTCGAGATGACGGGTCATGCAGCTCTTTGTGGTCCCATTGGCAACTGCGATGAGGTGCAACAAAGTAGCTACGCCTGGTTATTTGGCGTTATTCCGGTCGGTTTGGTAGGAGTCTTAGGATATGTGGTTTTGGGCTTAGCTTGGAGCTTGCGGCAGTTTCATCGCTCTTCTATAGGCTTCATTGCTCTGCCTTGCTTCACCTATTTCGCAGTCGTTTTCAGCGCTTATCTCACGTTTTTAGAGCCTTTTGTGATTGGGGCGATCTGCACATGGTGTCTAGTTTCCGCTTTGATCACGTTGGTGCTCCTCTGGCTAAGCGCTCCTGCGACTCAACGCAAAGGATTCAACGCAAAGACACAAAGACGCTAAGGCGCAAAGGGGTTGGGGAAAAGTCTTCCCTTGCGCTACAATGTTTTTGCTTGCCGGTGTGGTGAAATTGGTAGACGCGATAGACTCAAAATCTGTTCCCGCTTGCGGGGTGCTGGTTCGAGTCCGGCCACCGGCACATTCCGGACGCTTTCCCGAAAGGGAAGCGTCCTTTATCATTTTATTTGTCTTTCTAATTCTCTCTTAATTTGCGTGATCATTAATGCAGAAAGTTATATCTTTGAGTTTGTTTTTGCGATTTTTGAATTTCTTCTGGCAAGAGCCCCGTAAGAATGGCCACATGTGTCTATTCCTGTGAGAGGACCTTGTTGCAGTCAAAAAATCCTACAGATAACAGTACTCCATCTCTTCATTCTTTCTAGGGCCGATGACGCGCCAGTTGAGCCGAATGCTGTAAGGATCCCAAGGAACCGTTGCAAGATAGACATCCTCTTCACACAAATGGGAATCCACAGACGCAAGGAGATGAGGGTCTGTCGGGGCGAGATAAAAAAGAACCACAGGCTGGTCGGGACCATGGCGCAAATGCTACAAGGAGATCCTCCCCGCACTTTTGTCGAGGATCCAGCGGAAAGTATTGCTAAAACTAATGTCTGCCCCCAGATCCATTTGCCAAGAGCCCCTTTCATGAAACATTAAAACGCCATCTTCAGGATGGCTCACAAGCACCTCTCCTGTCCCCCTTCCCTTCCATCCACGCTCCTCTTTAGATCTCGATTGGGCAAGTCGTGTGAATTGTTTTACTGTTTTCAAACGCTCCCAAAAAGAGAGGAGCCAAGCGATTTGGAACCTCCTCTCACCGCTCTCTTGAGGGACCAGCGAGTAGAGCTTTTTGTCCTGAGGCGGAAGCAATGTGTAGGTCTTTTTCAGCAGCTGCTCGAGCTCAGCGAAAAGGGGATAAGCTGGATTCAGCTGGTAAAGCTTGGTCTTCCCCTCGCAATAGCTGACGATGATTCTCCCCTTTTCTAAGCGCGCCAACGCATTTTGCAACGACGTCAACGGGGTCCTCAAAAGCCTTTGGAGCTGGGTCCCATAGCATTTGTTATTCACAAACAAGAAAAGCAACACCTTTTGGATGTTCTTATTTCCAAACAGCCCCTGCAACATCAAAAACCACCTAATTTTTAGTCTTTACAGCGCTCTTTTCGCCTCTAATCCCCCAGAAAAAAGGGGATGATAGCGCTATTTTTCCGTTTTCACAAACAGGTTTTTAGTTTTCAAAATTAATTAATCGGTTGAAGGCGATGCGAGAGGGGCTTTATGGTCGTTGCAACTTCGGAGGGCTGTCATGGAATGTAGAAGCGATTGGACAAGAGAGGAGATCAGATCCCTGCACGATTCTCCCCTTTTAGATTTGGTGTACAAGGCCGCATCGGTCCACCGAAAGCATCACACCGCTAACCAGGTACAAATCTGCTCCTTAATCTCGATCAAAACAGGAGGGTGCCCTGAAGATTGCAAGTACTGCCCCCAATCGTCCCTCTATCAAACCCATGTGGAGGCCACCCCCCTCATGCAAAACGAAGAGATCTTGAGTTTAGCAAAAGATGCAATTGCCCAGGGAGCGACAAGGGTCTGTCTAGGAGCTGCTTGGCGCAAGGTGCGAGATGGCGAGCAATTCAACCAGATCTTAGAAGTGGTGAAGAAAATCGCCGAAATGGGGGCAGAAGTCTGTTGCACCCTTGGCATGCTCAACGCCTCTCAGGCCGAAAAACTCAAAAGTGCTGGCCTTTATGCCTACAACCACAATTTAGACACCTCTCCCGAATTTTACTCCTCTATCATCACGACGAGATCGTATGAAGATCGTCTCAACACATTAGACACTGTGGAAAAAGCAGGGATTAGCGTCTGTTGTGGCGGGATCATTGGCATGGGAGAGAGGATCGAAGACCGGATCGACCTGCTTCATGCGCTCGCCTCTCGAAAACCCCATCCCGCCTCCGTGCCTATTAATCTCCTCACCCCGGTGAAAGGGACGCCTTTGGGGACAAAAAAACGGCTCCCTATTTGGGACCTGGTGCGGATGGTGGCAACAGCGCGTATGATCATGCCAAAAGCGATAGTGCGCCTTTCTGCAGGACGCCTCGAGCGCTCGATCGAAGAGCAAGCTCTTTGCTTTTTAGCGGGCGCCAATTCCATCCACTCGGGAGAAAAGCTGCTCACCTGTCCCAATCCTCACTTTGATCAGGACCAAAATATGATGCAGATCCTAGGACTGCAGGGGCTCCGGCGATGAGATTTTTAGAAACTCATCTGCAAAACAGAAGAACCGCAGGGACGCTGCGAAGCCTTCGCTCCACAAGCGGACTCATCGACTTAACCTCCAACGACTACTTGGGGTTCAGCCGCTCTCTCCAACTTCCAGAAAAATCAGAATATCTAGGAGCCACTGGATCTCGCCTTCTGACAGGTCAACACCCCTTTTATGAAGAGCTGGAAGAACACCTTGCCCACTTCCACCTGGCACAAAGCTGCTTGATTTACAACTCTGGCTACACCGCAAATCTTGGACTCATTGCCGCTCTGGGCAGGAAAGGAACAACATTTCTCTACGACAAGGAAGTGCACGCCTCGATGATCGATGGTCTCCATCTTTCTAAGGCAAAGAGCCTCTCCTTTCGGCATAACGATCTCGTCGCTTTAGAAAAGCGGCTGAAAGAGTCCTCCTCTCCCCTCTTCGTTCTGGTGGAATCGCTCTACTCCCTCAGCGGAGACTTTGCACCTCTTCAAGAGATAGCTCCCCTTTGCTCACACTATGGAGCAGCTCTCATCGTCGATGAAGCGCATGCAACAGGGGTGTGTGGTTTAAATGGAGAAGGGCGCGTTGTTGAGCTCGGCCTCGAGAGCCAAGTTTTTGCCCGTATTCACACCTTTAGCAAAGCTTTAGGATGTCATGGAGCGTGCGTCCTTGGAAATCAGCTGCTAAAAGAGTACCTGATCAATTTTTCGAGACCTTTCATCTATACAACAGCCCTTCCATTGCCCTCTCTTGCCCTCATTCAAGCCAGTTATGCAAAGCTTCAAAAAGAGGGGCAGAGGCATCAAAACCGTTTAAAAAGTCTCATCGCTTACTTTCAGAAGAGATCAGGGCGCCCAAGCTCTCCAAGCCCGATCCAACCGATCGCTATCCCTACGGCAGAGCAAGCGCGCGATTTATCGCAAAAACTGCAAAAGCAGGGACTAGACATACGCCTGCTTCTTCCTCCCACGACACCGAAGGGAAAAGCTGTTTTGCGCTTGGTGTTGCATAGCTTCAATCGGGAAGAAGAGATCGATCAATGTCTCGCAATCTTAGAATAATTGTGGTCGGCATCGACACCAATGTGGGCAAAACGGTGACTTCTGCCATTTTGACCGAAGCGCTCCAAGGTTACTACTGGAAGCCTGTACAATGTGGCCCATTAAAAGATCGAGATTGGGTGGCAGACAAACTCTCTCTGAAAGAGCGTTGCTATCCAGAGGCTTTTTGCCTTCATTCCCCTTGTTCTCCCCATCTGGCAGCGGAAAAAGAGGGTCTGTCCATTACCGCACAAGAGCTGATTCCCCCTCTTTGCTCCGCCCCCTTGATCATCGAAGGGACCGGCGGGCTTCTTTGTCCCCTTAACTCGCATGAAACCTGGGTCGATGCTGCAGCCTCTTGGAGAGGTCTCTATGTCCTGGTTCATCGCCACTACCTCGGAAGCTTCAACCATTTTTTCCTCACCCTCGAGGCGATGCAGAGGAGAAATCTCCCTCTATTGGGAATCGTTTTTAATGGCTTAAGCGATGCCCAGACAGAAGCCATGCTGTTAAAAAAAGCCAACACAATTTGCTTAGGGAGACTCTTATGGGAACCACAGCTCACGCCACAGATCGTGCAACACCTTGCAAAACAGTGGAAAGAAACTTGGGGCTAGTCTGGCACCCCTTTACCCAAGCTTTAGGGGCTCCCCCTCCCCTCCCCATCGTGAGAGGAGAAGGCGCTTACCTGTATTCGGCAACAGGGGAGCCCTATCTCGATGCCATCTCCTCGTGGTGGGTCAATTTACACGGTCATGCTCACCCTTATATCGCTGAAAAAATTGCCGCTCAGGCAAGAACGTTAGAGCATGTGATCTTCGCAGGGTATACCCACCCGCAGGCCATTCTTTTAGCGGAGCGATTGCTTGCCCTTTTTTCCTCTCAATACTCCCATGTTTTTTACTCAGATAATGGTTCCACAGCTGTCGAAGTGGCGTTAAAAATGGCCCTCCAAGCTCAAGGAAACGAGAAAAAACTGCTCTCCTTTCAAGGGTCTTATTTTGGAGATACCTTTGGCGCGATGGCAGCTTCTGGCAGATCCCATTATAATCGCCCTTTTTGGCCCTACCTGTTTCCGGTCCATTCCATTGTACCCCCAACGCCAGCAAGAGAAGAAGAGTCGTGGAGAGCCTTTGAGACCGCCCTTTCAACAGGGGAAATAGGGATTTTTATCTTTGAACCAATCATCCAGGGATCTGGCGGAATGCGCCCCCACTGTGGAAAATGGCTCTCCAAAATGATCCAAAAGTGCCAAGAATCCGGGATCATCACCATTGCCGACGAAGTGTTGACAGGGTTTGGAAGAACGGGCCCCCTCTTTGCCAGCAACACTTTAACAGCCCTCCCCGACATCATTTGTCTCGCAAAAGGGCTGACAGGGGGATTTTTGCCTCTAGGGGCAACACTGACGAGGAGGTTTATTTTTGAGTCCTTCCTTTCTCCAGACCCGACCCGCAGCACTTTTTTACACGGACACTCTTACACAGCCAACCCCCTTGCTTGTGCAGCAGCCAATGCGAGCTTAGACCTCCTCTTGCAACCCAGCTGTGAAAAGGCCAGGCAGATGATCGAGTCAGAACACCTCCAATTTCAAAAACAGTGGCGCTTCTCACCGCAATTGACCCGCTGTGATGTTGTAGGAACCATTTTGGCCCTAGAATATCGGATAGAACATCCCTCCTATCACCATCCCCTCAAGCAGCGCCTCATCGAGTTTTTTCACTCTAAGGGAATTCTTTTGCGCCCCATCGGCAATGTCCTCTATCTCATTCCCCCCTACTGCATCACCTCCGATGAGCTCAAAAAAATCTACGCCGCCATTATAACGACTCTCGAGGAGAGGATATGAACAAAAGTTTTATCTCATTTGAGAAAGAAATTAGGCGGCTACTTCCTCCCATTGTGAAGGACACTGTCCTCCATGGCCGCTGGATTAATACCCTCTCTTATCTTGAAAATTGTGGCGCTCGTAAGATCGCCTCTTGCGAACACCCTACATTGGTCAGAGAGGAAATGCTCAAGCATGCTGCTGAAGAATTTCGGCACGCTTTTTATTTAAAAAAACAACTTCCTCGCATCGATCAACATTACGAAGATTACCGCCTCTCTTCTCTCTTGGGGGGCTGGTCTGCCTGTCACTATCTGAACACCCTCGATCTTCACACCTCTCGCTATCTCAAAATATTGGGAATGGGTCTCTCAGAGATCAAACAACTCGCCTATCTTTTAGTGACCTATGCCATTGAGCTGCGCGCTGGAGAGCTCTATCCGATCTACCAATCCATTCTCAGAGAGCAGAGATCCAAAATTCAAGTTCAATCCGTCTTGCTTGAAGAAAAAGAACATTTGAAAGAGATGGAAGACGAACTCAGGCGTGTCACATCAGCTCCTATTTATGTGGAGAAAATCTGTGCTTTTGAGGCTCATTTATTTAAGAGATGGCTTCATTCTCTCTTTAGAATATAAAGCAAATCATTGATAGATTGTAAATTTATATCGCTAAATTAAAAAATGTATTTTTGAAATAATCTATCTTCTGGGATTTATTTATTTTTATCGTTTTTTAATATCTAAAAGTCGATGTAGTATCCATCTCCTCTGTTGACATTTAAAGAAAAAGAGGCAATATCCATGGATACTATCACATCTAACCACAATATTTTTTTTCCGCAAGCTCACCTTCCAAAAGTCTTGATCATCAAGATTATATCTTATCTTCCAATTGATTGCTTGAAAATTGTATCATTAATAAATAAAAGCTTTTGCTCTTTAGTAAATGAAGATAGGCAAAAATTTTCCAATACACTTCAGATCATTCTTTCGCCCAAAAAAAGAGGTGCTGTAGAAAAATTAATTCCCTTCGACAGATCTAATCTCTGCAAAAAAACAATTTTTTCATCTATGGAAATAGGGAACCATCGCGTTTTTGTGAGTGATGAAAGAAATTGCATCTCTATTTTAGGGGAAAATGCTCTCTTATTCATCAGTGACAAAAATAGATTGCCATTTCATTTTAAAAAAGACGCTCATCCGATCTCTTTAAATATCAATAACAATTCCACATGCATACTATTAAAAAATGGAGAAGTGCTGGAGCTTGGGGATAAAAATGAGATAGTTACAAGAAGGAAAATCAATAATTTCAGTCCATGTGATGAGGGGAAGATCATTTACAATGATCAAAGCGCACTTTTTATCCACACAAAAGATTCCACAGAAGAATTAAATTATTTATTTTATTCCGTCAAAGGAGACGACAATTTCGAGACACTTCAGTGCTGCTCTTTCTTTTGCATAGATAATAAAATTTGCTATCACGATGGTGGCGATGAAATTTCATTAAAAATAAAACCCATCGAACTGAATGCAGGAACTTCCATTTTAAGCGAATCGCCATCTCACATCAGTGCTATCACATATACAGAAGATCATTGTTTTGCCTCCATTACTCAGGAAAATTTTATTCACTCTAACACTTTATATGTCAGTTTTCATTCTCCAGAAAATGGCGAGCTAATAACAGAACAATTGTATGAATTCAATGAAACACCTGGCGGTATCACTCACTCTTTGTGTTCATTTCAAACTTTTAAAGACTGGCCAGGAAAGTTTATCGTTTACAATAAACTCGGAACTATCTGCATAATAGACGCAAATCTACTCAAAAAAAATAGTGACGGAAGCTATTGGGAATGCGAAACTGGATTTATATTTTCAAGGGTTATCCCTTTTAATTATGAAAATAAACCCTATCTGGCGCTTTTGGGAACTGATCAAAAAAGCTTAAAGTTTATTAACGTGAAAGAAAATCGTCTGATTGAAAGACTCACGTTAAACTGTGAATTTTTCTTCGATGTTAATTTTTTTAAAAACAACGGAATTTTTCAGCTTGTCACACTTCAAAAAAATCCTGAAGATCCAATGACAGCAGAGCTCTGCACTTACACTCCAGAGCTCTGCTCCTTGCCGAAACCTACTTTTGTGGAAGAAGTTTCTAGCATTGAGCAAGAAGAATTACTAAAAAAATTATTTTGTAACGAGCAGTTGCATGATTTTTCTGCAGATCCTTATGCCTCTCCCAAAAGAACATTATCCCCACCTCTCCCTAACACTCCAGAGAAAAAGCGAAAAAAATGAATATTAGCACCCCCTGTCTTAAGGCAGGGAGTGATCACCCTGGTAAAGAGCGCTGGTAAGCCACAACAAGAAGAAGTCCATCAGTGAGATCGACAGAAGAGGTATAGAGGGTTTCGATTCTAAAGGGGAGCATAAAACCAATCGCCAAACAGAGATTGGTCACCGCTTCCCCTACAAAAAGCCCTCCTCCCAGCTCTTTATCTTCTTTCCCTAACTTCTCTCTAAGAGCGGCTTGCAGTCCTGAAAGGGTATATTTGTCTCGAGACTCTGGCACATCGAGAAAAGCTAACGCCCCGATTCCATAGAAGGGCAACGCCCCTAGTTTTTTCTGCAAAGGGGCGGGCAAGGTCACGGCGTAAGACGAAGCAAGGGCAACGGCCTGCTCACTCTCTTCTCGATTCATGGGATTGGGACTGAGGACGGTCTTCCCATTTTCTCTTTTGATCTTCTGCACAACCTCTTGCCGAAACCCTTTGGCTCCAAAGTCAAAGGCATAGGTTTGAGGAAATGAGGAAACCTCCATGCTGCCGCCCCCTAAATCCCACACCACCAGCTGATCTTCAGGAATATTCACCGCCGCCGCTGTCGCAACAAGCCCTAAAATTGCCTCCTCCCGCTGGCTGATGATGAGAAGATCGAGTCCCGTCTCCTTTTTGACCCTCGCTTGGACCTTTTTCGCATTGCGCGCTTGGCGCAACACCTCAGTGGCCACACAGGCATAACGTTTGGCTTTTAGAGAGCGCGCCTGAGCGAGGATCTCCTCCAAAGCGTTGATGAGTTTCTTCTCCATTTCAATTGGAATCACATAGGTGCCCGAATGCTCCCATGCTTGATGCAACAGGAGAGGGAACTCTCCAGAAGCTAATATCTCTCCTCGATCAGCAATCTTATACTTCACCCCATCAGAGCCCACTTCGATGGCAACACATACTTGAGCCGCGACCCAGATGGGAAAAAAAAGGAGCAAGAAGCAGAGGATCTTGGACATAGCTCTTGTAGTACATAAAAATTCATTTTTATGCACTCTCGCAAGTATGCGCGCACTGTTAGTAGGAACACACCTAGGAGCAGAAGAAGCTCTTAAATCTCAAGGATTTGAGGTCGTTGTAGCCGACACTCCTAAGCAGGGAGCAAAAGAGCTACAAAAGGGCGGTTTTGATCTGATTATCACCGATGAAGTGCCTCTCTTATTGGAAGAATTTAAAAAGCCTAAAGCCACTTCTCAGGTGGTCGCTGCAAGTCCTGTGATGCAAGAGCTCCTCGAGCAAGCAAGGCGCATTGCCCGCAGCGAAGCTTCTGTCTTCATCACAGGAGAGTCGGGAGTGGGCAAAGAGGTGATTGCCAACTATATCCATCAACTTTCAAGGCGAAGCGGCCATTTCGTCCGGGTCAACTGCGCCGCTATTCCCGACACGCTCATCGAGTCAGAATTTTTTGGCCACGAAAAGGGGGCTTTCACAGGGGCCTCGGCGAGGCGTGTGGGGCGCTTTGAACAGGCTCATAGAGGCTCTTTGCTCTTAGATGAGGTGAGCGAGATGCCTCATCACTTGCAAGCAAAGCTCTTGAGGGCGATCCAAGAGATGGAGTTTCAGAGGCTTGGCAGTTGTGAGAATGTGAAGGTCAATGTCCGTTTAATCGCAACATCGAACCGCATTATTGAGGAGGCTTTGAGAGAAAAACAGCTCCGCCCTGACCTGTTCTATCGGCTCAATGTGATCCCTTTGCATCTCCCCCCTTTAAGAGAGCGCAAGGAGGATATCGCCCCTCTTGCGGAGCATTTTCTCAAAGGGCGCAAAATCCTCTCTCAAGAGACTCTCGACCGTTTTTTAGCCCATTCTTGGCCAGGGAACGTCCGCGAACTCTACAACGCCATTGAGCGGGCAGTGACGTTAGCCGATGGCCCTTGCATCTGAGAGCAACTCTCTATTATCTGCAGCAGCTCTTTGCAGAAAGAGCATGATCTCTTGCTCAATGGCAAGCTGCCTTTGCCAGCGAAAGAGGAGATAATCGTCTCCAATAACCCCCACAAATTCCTCATAAATCCGCTGGTGATAGAAGCGCCGAGAGGCGATCATCGGAGCAAAAACTGACTCATAGGCGATCTCTTCTTCGAGATCGATGGTCAAAAGCGCTAATCTAGCATCGAGAAGCCAAGGAGGGGGATCTTCTTCTTTGGCATCGGCCGCTCTTGCAAGGGAGAAACTTTTCTTCATCGCTTCCACGAGCTGTAAAGAGCGCCTTTTGAGCTCCTCTTGGACCTCTCCTAACACCTGGCTCATCTGCTGAAAAAGGAGGCCGCACCGCGCAACACTTGCCTCAAGTGTTGCTAAAGCCGCATCGAGCTTTTGATGGGTAAGGTGAAGATCCGAGCGGATCAGCTCGCTATGGATCCTCCCCTCTAGATCGGCAAAAAAGGGAAATTGCATCTCTTTGAGGGGGCGATTTTCCACTCCGGAGAGTCCAATGCCCCCTTCTGTGCAGTTGTAGGCAATCCCCTCTTGTGCCATCTCCCCGATCACTTGGCTCTCATGGAGCCACTTAAACAAGGTCGCCACCGGCTTGCCATAGATATCGGGCACTGTCAATTCTCCCTCACCTGGTGTGGGGGTGAGAACCCCTTGAGCATATGTAATTCCTTGAGTGTATGCGAGATCCACGCCAACGTAGACAAGAGGAGAGCATCCCATTTTCAGAGCCAAATCGGTCAGGTAATAGGTGATCGAAGGGCCCTCTTGAATCGCTGATGCCTGAGGAATCGCAACGAGATGCTCTAGCAGGCGAACGGAAGGCTCTCCCATTCGCTGATAGAGCTTAGGGCCGTGGATGAAAGCCAACGCTTCTAGGTTGATTCTGATTTTCCATAAGAAGGGGATTTCAAAGCCATTTTGCAGGTGAAAGCGGGAAATTTCGTCGCTATGGGGAGAGAGTCCTGCTCCAAAGTGAGGGAGAAATCCTCGCCTCGTCAAGGCCGTCAAGGCTGAGCCACCGGCAAAAATCAGCGCCCTTCCTTTCAAGGCCCTCAGCTGCTCGATCTGTTTGTCAAGGGAAGGGCCCGCCCCGCAAATGAGAGCGGGAACTTTTTCAAACTTGCCGAAAAGAGAGGCGCCGTCAAGATGCCCTTCCATCTTTGCGAAGGCGGGATAGAACAGCTGGTAGAAAGTGGCATTGGGGTGCAGGACCTGATAGGCGATGATTTGGGCATGTTCGGCGCTAATGTTCAGCTCAAGAGGTAGCTGAGGATCGCCTCGATAGTGAGGAGAAGTAGACACCAGATAAGGTAAAGGGGCGTAGCGCTCTGCCAAGGGACCCAAGCCCCCTGCAAGCTCGATACGCACCCGTTTGTCGCGCAGCAGCTCACCTGCCTCCTCTTCGCTTAAAAAAGCGATTAAAGGCTCCACATGTTGTTCGAGAAACACCAAATAGCGCCCAGGAAGTGCTCCCAGCCACTTCTTCGCAGCTTGATAGAGATGTCCTTTGCCGATTCCAAAAACGTATAACACCCATACCTGATCAAGCTTTAGCCCTTGAAACCACCTTTGGGCCTCCTCAAAGGTTTCTTTAGAGGCTGCAACCCCCCTCTTCTCTCGCCCTAAAAGAGCCGCTAAAATGGGACTGTTCCGCTGTAACAGGCGCAAGTTTTCTTCAAAACAACTCATGGTTCCAATGATAGCGATGGGAGATTAGATAGCGACAAGTTGCTGAGAAATGACCTGCTCCCCAAAAATTGGTCCAATGTAAAATAGACATTTCTGCCCAAACCAAAAGGAGCAGAGATGAAGAAAAGTCGTTTTTCCGAAGAGCAGATCATTCGGATTTTGAAAGAAGGTGAA
>JAFEGQ010000114.1 GCA_018239785.1 Verrucomicrobiota bacterium | reverse complement strand
CTAAATCGCTATGGGGAAAGATCCGAGGGTATCATCTAAGGGTTTTGGTAGAGACAGCTTTCTCTAGGTATAAACGGCTCTTTGGCGATCGCTTTTTCTCAAAAACTTCTGAGAGGCAAAAGCTTGAGACCAGGCTGAAGTGGATAATCCTCAATAAAACGATGGCGAGCTGTTAGGAGAAGGACAAATTGGAAGAAACTGGCTGCTTCAAATTCCTAATTTTTCAACACAGCCCACGGACACATATAAAAAAGGGGCCTCGAAAAGAGGTCCTCAAGGCTTCTTAGAGAGAGGAATTTCTTAGCAGCTTCCCTCACAAATTTTACCCATGAAAAAAAAAGCGCGAGAGATTTTCCCTCGCGCTGAAGATGAGCAGAGCTTGGGCCGTGATCTAAACCCGCTGCATCGCTTGGCTGAAGCCCTTGATCGATTCGACGTAGCTAGACAACATCCCATCGACATACCCAGCTAAAGTGGTCCATTGGCGGTTAAGCCCTTGCAGGACCGTCTGGTTCAGGGTCTTAATCTTATCAGCAGTATCTCGTGATTGCACAGTGTTGGCTTGCTGCTGCAGCGCAATCACCCCTGTGCCAATTCCAGAGAACTGGGCAACCAATTGAGGAATCGCCTGCAGTCCGCCCATTTTCGTGCCAAACTCGCCGCGCTTTTTTTCATGCGCTTCTATTTCTGTCGTTTTATCTTCTCGCGCCCTGATCAGTTTCGTCTCTTCTTCCTTGATCAATTCGAGTTTGGTTGTTCGTGTCTTTTCCAGATTTCCCAATTTCTCTTCGTAGTTTTTCTGAATTTGGGCCTTTTCCGTCTCTGTTAACTCACCTTCTGGAACCTTGCTCAGTGCTTCTTCCCGCTGCTCCTTAAGATTTTTTAGGTCGTTTTGATTGACTTCAAATGGACCGTTATTGAGGTTCTTTATTTTTTGATCGTACTCCTCGTTAATCTGCTCTCTAAGCTCAAGTCGCTTAGGCAGACTGAGGGCATCCTCGCGCTCTTGTGAAAGTTTCTTTTGATTATCCATAAACTCTTGATTAACCTTTACCTTCTGGCTAGATAAGGGTTCATTTGTTCTTAGCGGCTCTTCTCTTATTTCCCCTTGTATAGGAGGCGGTGCTTCTTCGAGTTCGAAAACACCTGTATTTTCAGCAAGCTTATTAGTAAGCGCGGTCTTTTGCCCCATCAATTCAGTCGTCTCACTAGCAAATTGAGAGGTTTTATATCCGGTATAAGCGACAAGCCCTATGGCTCCTACTGCTGAAACAGTGGAAAGGGCGCCACTGAGCAGCGCTTTTTGCCCCTCTTGTTGGTAGAATGCCATGTCTTTATTCGCATACACGTCCCACTGCGTTTCAATATTCTGGTAAAAGAGGTTCTCCTCGCTGTTATACGCCTGCATCATCTGTGCGTCAGCTTGAATGCCAAGCATCATGGCCTCTGCGAGGTAATAAGCAAGCCCCGGTGCAGGGAAGGGATAGTTGTCTGTTCCTGACACAGTGGCTGTGGGGGTTGAGATGCGATCGCTTTGTAGAGGATCGTTCGCAAGAGTTTTTGCTTGGCTAGGCTGAAGAAGACTTTGGGTCGCCTTGACCAACTCATCGCGTTGCTTGGGACCGTAGATCAGGCGGGTAGGTGCTGCTACAGGTTGCACCCCTTCTTCTGCCTTCTTTTGAAATGGCCCTTCGGGAGGAACTTGTGGTGAGTCTTGTCTAACTTTTGTCATAATTTACGCCCTTTGATGTCCTTGAGAACTTAGACCAACTTGAATCGTTTCGAGAACTGAATTAATGGTCTGCATACTCGATGTGTTTTCTTTCACTGTCTGCCTGAGCATTCCGTTGAGAATCCGTTGGTCCCACTCAAGCGTTTGCATGTCCTTGTTCGCGATGTCGACATGTTGTGTCAGAGAGGCAAGGAAGCTATACAGGTGGCTGATTTTCAATTCAGTGACAGCATTTCCAATGCTGGCACCTCCCTCTAAGCCAGCGCTTACCATAGGCATCACCTCATTGAGCCTCGCAAAAACTCGGCCTACGAGCCCAGGAATATTACTGGGGTTAGTGGCAGACACGATGCCAGAACCCACTCCCATGAGCACCTGCAGGCCAGAAGTGATATAATCAAAATAGCCTGCCTTGTCATCAGACATGCCGCACCACTTTGCAAGGTCTCCAAGGAGGCCAAGCTCAGGACTTTTGTCATCACTCTTGACATTCGACTTGACGTCAGAGGCGACTTGGAGAAAGACGTTGGCTCCCTGTAAGAAGGCGCGGCGGCCTACATTGGGCATAATGCTTTGAGCTAGGATCGGATGCTTTTCAGCCCAAGATGAGAGCGCCTTTTCTTTGCCTGCATTGACTTGTTTTTGCGTTTGTTCTTCCCCTTCCACTTCTTCATTCTCCAAAATCGTGCCCTCAGAAGAGGATTCCGACTCTATCACCAGCTCTTCGTTTTCTAGGTTTGATGGGGAGAACGTTTGCATTTCAATATCCCCCTCGACCCCTTCACCAATATCTCCTACGACATCAGAAACAGCAGCATCTGCAGCAGATTGGGCAAAATTAGAAAGGGCAGCGGTTCCAGCTCCTGCAATGACGCCAGCAGCAACGCTGATGACGAGCTTGACCCAAAATTGCTCGGCAGGGTTCAACCCGCCCAAAGAGGCGTCCCAAAGGTTCTCCTCTTTTCCATCTGCTGTTTTTATGGTTGCATTGGTCATGATGACGTTGCCAATGCCCACAACAGCAGCAGCAACTGCGGCAACAGGGCCGCCAATCGCAGCACCCATAGCAACACCAATCACCGCAAAAGCAATGCCTTCAATGACTTGCAACCACTTTGGAGGCTCATCTGCTTTAAGTTCTGCGTTGGTTGTTGCAATGGCGTTGGAGAAGGTGGTGATATTGTTGAGCATGTTGTTAATCTGGCCGCTAATCGCCCCCAGCTCTTGGTTGACTGAGCGCATCTTGGCCCCTTGGGCTTTGAAGACGACACCCATGTCAGCTAAAAGGCTAAAGAGGGTATAGAGTTGATCCGGAGTTTGGATGTCACGAGTCGGCGTGGCAAGATCCGTTGGCGCAAGTTCAACAAGGGGATCATTGGCCACAGATTTGAGAGACGGAACTCCTTCATAAAGTGCCTGATAGCCTTTCAAACTATCAGGAGATAGGGAAATTTTCCCTTTGCGTGAGCTTTGCGTTTCCTCAAAAGAGGTGACACCAGCAGAGCCTTCCACCGATAAAGAACGCGTAGAGTGCGGCCCTTCAGAAGTGGGTCCAGTTGTTTGATGAGTCATAATTTCTCTTTTTCAGTTTTTGAATGTGTTGTTTTTATGTGCTGTCTAATCAACTTCGCTCTTTCGGCGAGCTCTTTATATTTCGGTTGAATAATTGCGAAGCGCTCGACCATTTCGAGCGAAGTATCAGCTAGTTCAACCTCGCCAGTATGGATCCAGCAGTCAGCTGCATGAAACCAAGGTACTGGGTCGGTTGGTGCGTGCAAAGTTGCATATTGGTACATCCGAGAAGCGGCGAAGTAATCTTTTTTGCGGTGTAGAGAGGCGGCAAATCCCAAAATGTATTTATAGCAATGAAGATCGTAGATCATCAGGTAACGAAAGAGATCAGCGGCTTGATCATATTCGCCCCTTTGGTATTTGTGATAAGCGATCGAGTAAATGTGTTCGAGTTGGGTATCGGGGATCCCAAGAGCTTCTTTCATCGATTTTCCCTCGCCCCATTCTTTTGCCAAATGGGCGACGAGTTTTTCGCGCTGTTTAGGATCGTCTGTATTGTAGCCTAAAATATTTTTTGTTTCTTTGGTCTTTACCATCATTGCCTCACATGTTACTCGTGATACTATCTAGCATAGCCTTCTGAGCGTTTATAATATTTCCAATATAGGTTTCGAAAGTCGTCGCTCCAGATGTAACACTTGATTGAACCGATTGGAGCTGCTGGACCATGTTGCTCAACGCCTGCTGCTCTCCTTGGATTTTGTTCAAACACCACGAGCACATCTTTCCGTGCATTTTTTCCGATAAGGCATTCATCGCATTCGTAAGCGCTTGCATCCGTTGGTTCATCGCTGGAAGGACCGTTTGGGTGAGTGTGGAAAACAGGTCTGTCAATAAATTTCTGGTTTCGTTAAGCACCGCCGTAAGGCTCATGTATTCCATCTCTCTGCCTTTAGGAACACCCGGGATAGAGGGGAGGGAGACCCGTGTTTTAGGCTGTTCTTGAGAGGGGGGAGGGGGAGGTCTTGTAAGCGTGGGCTCTTTGGGGGCTTGTGATCCACTTGGTTCAACCATAGTTAAGTAGTTCCTTCTGCTTATATTATTATTTTATAGACTAATCAAATAATTGGTCAAATTATAAACCATTTAATTTTAAATAATTAAGAAATTGTTAATTTGTTCGTTTTATAATATCACTCATGATGGAACTTAATCGCTGGGCCTCTTTAGTGGCGAAGTTGGTGTATTCTTGCACCATGTTGAGCATATTTTGAGCGTCGTTGCCTATGGATTGGACCATAGAACTGAGGGAGCTATTGAGAGTTTGGGTCGTATTTTGGAATTCATCAAAGGCATCTTTAGTTTGAAGGTCGGTGCTTTGCCCTAGGCCTTGCATAGTTTGAAACGCCTCTTTCATGGCTGCAAGATTTTTTTGAGTTGGGTCTTTTTGATAATTCTCAAGTGCTTGATAGGAGGCCGCCATATCTTTGCTCAAGGGGGTGGGGGGGCTGGCAAATATTTGTTTTGCCCAAGCTTGGACGGGAGCTGGGAAGTCTTTGAGCTTCCCATGGATAAAGGCTTGTTGCAATGCGTAGTAGGAGTGTCCAAATTTATCAAGCGCCTGCTCTAGTTCTCGAAGAGCTTGGGGGTTTTTTGTATTGAAATTAGCGCTCAGCCCTGCTGAGATTCCCCCGACATAACCCAGGAGCGTTTCCTGTCCCGCTAACGCTTTGTTTACTATGGTATTGAGGCTCTGCCCCTCCGTATGCATGAGGTCCATAAGGTAGGCCATCAAAGCATCTTCGGTGTTCTTTGAGGAGGGAGTGCCGCTCACCCCCTGGAGTTGAGACTGGGTGACTGCATCGCTTGGGTTACTTGCTCCTGATATACTCATCTCGCCCCCTGAGGTATCCGGCGCTTACCGCACCTTAGCTCTGATTATGCATATAATTTTTTAATTTTTGAAGAGAGAGGGAGTCAATAACAAATTGCGGTAGATTTTTAAAGTATATGCAAATATAACGGCCTTTATGGACACACCTGAAATTAAAGGATCTTCTCAAGGCAGTCTCTCAAATACGGGGAATAAGAGTGTTTCTCAGTTCCATCTAAAAAATATTATTTGTATTTTGGGGGGTTGTTTTGCGGGAATCGCTTATTATAAAGGGAAAATTAGCCGCCGCACAGCGGCTCTGCTTGGCGGTGTTTCTTTAGGGGTGATGGTGTTGCCCTTTTTCTCGAACTCGAATCGGGGCGAGACCCTCAAAGTGGAGGATCCACTTTTAAGTCTTTCGGAGCTGATGAAGCAGTTGCGGCAAAATCCTTCTATTGTGGCCCTCGATCTTGGGAAATGGGAGCCTCATGACTTTCCTACAGGGGAAGAGTGGTATGAATTTTTCGATTACTTGGGTGGAGATCATGCTTTGAAAACGATTCACTGGGATCGCCCGCTTGACCCCAGATATTATGGCTCTCATCTGAAAGGGGGAAAAAGGGTGGATTTTAACGACCCGCCAGAGTCGGTGAGGCGCTATCTCGGTCGCCTTACCCAATTTCCCACCTGTTGGCTTCCCACCATTGCTTGGCAACCTCCGAAAATCGAGGCTAAGGCGCTACTTCCATGGATGACGGAGCTGTCCTATTGCGACCTACGGGGTTACTATCCTACTAGTAAGTACTTTACGGATGAAAATGTGGGATTGGTCCTTAAAAATCATTTTACGAATAATAAGATCCCTCTTAGTTCTCTTCTTCTTCCGAAGGAGATGGAGGGTTGGCAACTGTTGCCAAAATTATAGACAGATATAGTCAAATGTGATATTTCATTCACATGAAATTGAGCGTTTGGGCAAAGCAGCAGGGAGTCAGTTACCGTACGGCATGGCGATGGTTCAAAGCGGGAATATTGCCTGTTTCTAGCAAACAACTCTCT
>JAFEGQ010000113.1 GCA_018239785.1 Verrucomicrobiota bacterium | reverse complement strand
GGCTATAAATAATTTGTTGTCTTTGAACCCGATATTTTCTTATCATCGAGCTCTTCAGGGACAAGCTTAAAGATGCAACCGACCTACGAAGAGCTCTTTTCTCAAAACCAGCTTCTATTTGCGCGTTTACAAGAAGCCCTCGCCCAAATTGAGATTCTGAAAACTGAAAACCAGGCTCTTAGAGTCGAATGTCAAATGCTCAGGGCTGAAAATCAAGCGCTCAAACTCGAGGTTTTTGAGCTAAAAGAGAAGCTCAACACCAATGGGAGGCTGATAATCAAGCTTACCCCCTTATCGATTTACTCATCATGATTTTATGCGCTGTGATTGCAGGAGCCAATTCGATCACGAGCATCCATCATTATGCGCAGTGTAAGATCAAAATGTTCCAAGAATTGTGTGGGATTTCCCAAGTACCGTCCTACACGGTGTTTTGGTGGTTATTGGCGCGTTTGAATCCAGCACCACTCCAGGAGGCCTTTATTAAATGGGCGAGCCCACTTCCCTTAGAGGTCAAGTCAAAATTAATAGCGGTTGATGGGAAGCACTTAAACGGTCTGGTAAGTGGGAGTGGCGTGCATCTCGTTGCCGCGTGGGAAAGCGCACGAGGTTTGTTATTAGGGCAAGTGAAAGCCCAGGAGAAATCCAATGAAATCACGGCTATCCCAGAGCTTTTGGACACGATAGATATTACGGGCGCTAATGTAACCATTGATGCTGCTGGTTGTCAAAAGGATATAGCTAAAAAAATTCGAGAAAATGGAGGAGACTACACCCTGGCTCTAAAGGGTAATCAAGGCACCCTGCACGCTGAAGCGGAGAATTTTTTCTCCCAAGCAGAAAAAGCGGGTTATTCAGAGGATACCCATTGCGCAGTTGGTACGACACTAGATAAAGGTCACGGGAGAATAGAGGAGCGCAAAGTAGTCGTCACCAATAAGTTAGACTGGTTAGAAACACGAGAGGAATGGGTAGGCATAAAATCGATGATAGAGGTGACATCTAAGCGCATTTTTCATAGTCAAACCTCTTGTGGGAAAAGATACTACATATCAAGTAAAGACTGGGGCCCTGAAGAAGCTGGTGCAGCTATACGGAGTCACTGGTCCATAGAAAATCATCTTCATTGGTGCATGGATGTGGTTTTTTGCGAGGATGCAAGTCTTGCCAATGCCATGCATGCCGCAGAAAACCTGGCCATGTTTAGGAGAATGGCACAGGCATTGATTCAACAAGACGTTGGAGGAACAGTGGGAATTGCAAAGCGGAGGAGAGAGGCGATGTGGGACGATACTTGCGCTTTACGCATATTGGGTCGTCTATTTCAAATGGATATCAAATCATTTTAATCAAAAGGCCCTGGTCCTCATCGCTGTTTCCAAAGTATTGGAAAAGAGAAAAAAAGAGTATTACCCAGCTCTGGAAAAATGCAAAAAGACCCTCGATGTACAAGATTGGGTGGAGTTTTTTGCTCAGATGATTCTGCAAGCACAAAAAGAGTCTCTAAAGCTGTTGTACTTTTTGATGGAAAAGACAAAATTATTATCTAACCTCTCAGGACAACTCAATGCGCGTCAAGAGAAGGTCTTACTGAGATGTTTGCAGAAGGGATCGATGGCTTTAAAGGGGGCTTAAGCGCCGAGAATTACCTATCGATTACCAAAACTTCGCGGGCAACAGCCACCCGGGATTTAGCAGACCTCGTACAAAAAGGGGCATTAGTAAAAACTGGAGAACTGCGCCATACCCGCTATTGGTTAAAAAGGACCAACTCCTCCTGAAGTGCAACTCGTTGAGCTATCCTCTCTTGACGAACTTATGGAAATAGGCGTTGTTTTCATGATTAAACTTTCCCAAAGTTGACGATCCTCCTTATTGGGATGGCCTTTCTTATCGGGATATACAAGATTAAATATCAGGGTCCAGCCCGCCTCTGGATCATTGAGACCTACCCAAGCTATGAACATCAACCGGCCTTCCCTTTGGTCTCGGATCGCGAGAACTGGGTACTCTCCCCATTGAGTCTCAATAGCAGCGAACCCTTCAGGGTCTTCTCTCTTCAACATTTCATGAAATTCTTTATTACTAAATGAATTTGGACCTATCTGAGCAACATTTGCGCTCAGTTTTACTCTTAGAACAGGCTCTTGTAAAGAAGTAGGATTATTAAAATAAGCTTTCAGAACGTCTTTAGGGCCCCAATAAATCCAATCATACGCATCTAAAGTTCCTTGAGGAGATAGAGCAATAAAATCTGCAGGTATACCGGGGTTCACAGCTAAAGGACATAAAAGATTTGGCAGCAACTCTAAAATGCGTAAATCATTTTTAGTGTCTTGATCGACTTGGGAAACCATTGCTGTACTAGGGTTCAGGCATACGCATTTGGATAGGGCTCTTAAGGCTTCATCATAAGATTCCTCGAACTGATTCTTAAATTTAAAAGTATCGTCAGGATCTACGGTTCGATAAATTAAAACTCCACGAGAAATTTCAGCTGTTGAAATTTCTGGATCATATACTTCCCTTCCACCTTTGTCGTTGTTATATATAATGATTTGTACATTTTTCATAGTAAAGGGACGTTCTTTAAGGAATTCCTGAATCTCATTATTTTCGCAAACTTGCTTTAGTAATTCTTGAGCTGATTTTATTAGCAATTCTCTCAATTGCTCTTTGGTATATGGATATCTTGCATCAAAACACAACGTCAATCCCTGTATCGGACCTCCTGGCATCGCAGCACCTGCACCACAGGGTCGGATATCATATTTTTTTTTTATTATTTTTGCCGTCTTACCTAAAGTACTATTTACAAGCTGTTCTCCTTTTGATGGAAAATAATTGTCGTGCTTGTCAGACATAATACAACCCGTAAAAATTAACGAAATTATTATTGAAGCTAACGCTGATCTCATAACATTCTACCATCTTTAATTATATAGTTTATAATTTGTTGTTTTAACAGCTTTTGATACGTGGGACTCATGAATGCATGGTCAAAAGCAGCAGCATCTGGATGTGACGCAAGCGTGACAATTGTATCTTTTTCTCGTTTAGCGCCGGCTCTATCTAATCTCGGCACAAAATCTCTCCACCCTTCTGCTCGATAGTGAATGACCTGAGCGCAAGTTTCTTGATAGATATATGCAGCTGGAGCAATAGCAACGACCAAGATGCGTTCACGTAATTCAGGTGGATAATCTAGAAGAGCATTCCTGACATGAATCGCCCCTTGACTATGGCAAATCATCAAGAATTTGGCGCCTGCAGAGCTTAATTCAAAAAAACTATTCCATATTTTATGCAATTGTCGAACAGGCTCTGTGGCGATATACTTCAACCCAAGCTCGCATTCGTAAACATCTACGCCTCTTCCATGTGTAGCGTTGTAAACGGCATGAATGTTGTATCCACCTGCTAACTTGGAAAGATATTGAGTACTTGCTCTAGCACCCTCGAAGTCATTCCAAATGCCGTTGATGAAACCGATACCCAAATCGCTTGATAAATTGGGTATACTGTCTCCACTTAAATCGTAATAGGTAGAATTTTCATAGAAATTCTTTATGAATAAGTCCGCATTGCGATAGTCTTTATAAAATTTTTCAAAATAATCATTATAAGTAATTTTAGGAAGGCCTGAACTAGCTGCTTTCCCAATATCGCTACTGCCGCCATTGGAGCAATTACATCTACAATTTGGGTGACAATAGCCATGCGATTTCACTTCACGGTAAAAATATTCTTCAAATTTATTTTCAGTATTCTCCTCTGTAACACAGCCCAAGCGATCCAAATGATTTAAGGGATTGTTGTGAAGATAAGCATACAGATTGGGACCATCAATAAAGCCTGCAGGATCTTGGTTCACCCATCGACCCGCCGTTGGGTCATAAAAGCGCAATCCAAAGAGGATAAGACCCGCTTCTTGGTTCACGCGCTTTTCAGCAAATCTCCAGGGGTTGCCTACGACCGAAAAGTCTTCTATCTCACCGCAAGAGTTGCAAATGATCTCTTCTCCAAAAGCGGTGTATTCATAACTTTCAACTAACTGACGGCTTTGAGGATCAATCAAGCTGACCACATTGCCTGCGATATCATGAAGTGGAACGTACGTTGCGCCTTTGATTTCAAAGGCAATACTGGTAGCGGCTAGTTCAACTCCATGCGAACCAGGAATTTTGAGGGTTTCAATAGTTCCAGCTTCTGTGAGAGCGCCAATTTCTTGATGACCTAAGTAAAAATAACGTGTTGTGGAGAGGGTCTTTTCATTTTTATCTATATGCTTTTCAACTAATAGCCTTCCAAAAGCATCATAAGAAAATGTGAGGGTGGTTTTATCTGGTGTTTCCATAGAAACGAGTTGAGCAAGCGCATTACTTTTAAATCGCGTTTCCTCGCCATCGAGAACTTTTTTCAAAAGATTTCCGCTAGGATCGTAGGAAAATTCGGCATTCGAATAAGAAATCAATTGATTAAGAGCATTACAGAGAAGGCAGTCATTACCCGCTGCTCTGACGCGATTATCTAAAGAATCATAAGCATATGTTTTAGAATGAATCTTTTCTGAGGTCAGCTGAGAGAGAGTGTTGTAATTGTATTCTTCGTTCTTATCACCTTTCACCTCTAATAAACGCCCTAATGCATCTCGGATGTATTGTTCGCTGAAAAAATCGTTTTTTCTAGCAATTTTTTCACCACTCATGTTGTAAGTATGCTCTTGAGCTCCTGCGTGACCGATACAAACTTCATGTTGCAGTTTGCCTT
The DNA here is from genome assembly GCA_018239785.1 of Verrucomicrobiota bacterium. Classification (GTDB taxonomy): domain Bacteria; phylum Chlamydiota; class Chlamydiia; order Chlamydiales; family JAFEGQ01; genus JAFEGQ01. Next base: position 5,251 of record JAFEGQ010000113.1, on the reverse strand, counting down.
GACTGTCGTACCGGTCATAAGCATGGGTATAGAGCACTTCTCCTCGCGCGGAAATCCTTTTGATTTCACGACAAAAAACGGCGCCATAGATATAGGAGATTACAGATTGATCAGGGAGAACAATCTCTTTCAAACGTCCTTTTTTGTCATAGGCATATTGGAGAGTGTAGGAACCTTCGCCATCTTGAACGATTTCTTTAAGCACCTGGTGGAAAGCATTATAAGTTCTGCGAATAGATGGCCCATGGAGGGAATCAGCTGACAGAATATTGCCATCATAGTCCCAGGAATAGCTATTTGAAATTTGTAATTTTTTATTGCTATCTTGTGCTTCGATTTTGTGAAGTTTTCCCTCGTTGGTATAAGTATAATTGATAGGCGTTGCTACTCCAGCAATACTTTTGCCAATCACTTTTCCAAAAGAATTGTATTGAAAGACAGTTCGTTTTTCTAGTGGGGAGTCGGCCGCCTCCACTTCTTCTTCCAAACGCCCCATTGGACCATAAATCCACTGTGTCTTGTAAGTGCCCAGAATTTTTCCATCCCTAATTCGATCGTGAATTTCACACGATTTGTTTCCAGATGGATCGTAAAAAATCTTTTGATAAGACAGAAGAACACCAAAGGGATCTTTTTTTGCAATAGCACAAACTCTGCTCAAAGCATCAAATTCAATCTCCGTTTGAACGCCAATGGGATTTATAAGCGTCTTTTTAAGCACTGTTTGACCTAAGTTGTTTTGATAAGAGTTATCGATGATGATCTTCGTTTCTCGCCCCAGACCATCTAGGTAGCCGACAGGTTCTCCTTCTGAGTTATAAAAAGTTCTAGTTGATGAAATTTTAGTTTCATTTGCAAGAATATACTCCTCGATACAGTGACCTTGTGAATCATAGGAAAAACACTTTTTAAGTAACACAACACCTTGAGCATCTTCTATTCTCTTTTCCACTACATGGCCTGAGAGGTCATACTCAAAACATTCTAGAGAGTAGTCCTGTGGTCCGCTATCAAACCAGACACGTCTTTGATGGAGTCGACCGAGAGGGTCGTAAAAAATCTCTGTCAAGCGCGCTTCAGGGTCATCTTCATCTTCCCATTCGTTTTCAGCGAGAGCAGCCAGTCTTCCCGCAGGATCAAAAGAGTAGCACCTAACGCAATCGCCTTTTTCATATTCATGAGTGCATCTGAAACCATTGTAGTCCAAAGATCTCCTCTTGAAACAAGAAAAGACACCTGTTTTATCGACGATAGAATTCTCTTCACAAATGGGTCTTCCTAAGTCATCGTATGTATAAACGGTGGCAATTTGATCGCGAGTCAAAGAACGATGCAGATTGCCTTCAGGGTTATACTTGAACAGTTCAAAAGATCCATCTGGGTAATTGATCTTGGTGGGATCGCCGCGTAAATTATAAGATTTTGTGACAACATCCCCCTTAGGATCTTCGATCGTCAGAACATTTCCAAAAATATCATATGTATATCTGAAAGTAGGATGAATGATTTGATTGTTTTGGTCCAATACTTCAGGATGAACAACTTTTATCAGTCGATGAAAAGCATCATATTCATAATATGTCGAGTTTCCAAACCGATCTGTAAAACAGACTTTCCTACCAAGAGAATCGTAAGTATTGGTAATGCTAAATTGACCTTCAGCTGTTATTTCAGTGATTTCGACGGGTTGGTTGTGAAAATCAAAAATGGAAGTAATATGCTTGCCATCTTGAGGGACAGAGGTAGCGATCTGATTACCGATTCCATCATAAGTCATATTCACTTCTCTGCCATTGGCGTCTACTTGTGAAACCACTTGTCCAAGAGCATTGTATACTCTGCTCTCCGTAAAGGCATATGCGTCGTTAGCATCATAAGTGCTACAAGATAGAAGCTTGGATTGATTGTCATACGTATTTATGATTTTTTTAATTAATACTTCTCGTCGATTCCTGAGATCTATCGATTTTTCCTCGATAATTTCAGGTAGGCCAACTCCTGGGAGATTTTCTTTAGGCTTAATCTCTTTGATGTGTCTTTCTGTAACATACCAATTATAGATTTTTGATTCTTCCTCATGACACCCGTCATCTTCAATGATTTTAACACACACGCCATCATCATTATAGAATTGAAAAGTCCTCTTTTTGCCTCCTCCATTTTTGTAACGGACCAGCTTTTTAACGAGGAGGTTCGTTCCTGGTTTATAGATATAAATTATTGGATCTCCCTTGCAATCACCCATTTCCGTCAGTGAATTAAATCCATCTGTGGAGTATGTAAATGTTTTGATGTTACATTCCCCCTCATCGGGATTGAGCAATTTGCCATCGGAAGAAATCTGCAATGACACTTGTTCTTTTCCAGTTAAGTTTCCATAGAGCCTTTCTTCCGTAACATTGCCTGATTGATCATATTGAAAGGAGTGATAGGAATGGACACACCCAGTGGCATCCCCAATGGTTTTTGCTAATAAAAATCCGGCGTCTGATTGCGTTTTCCCCCAGAATTTCTGTTCGATGCGGTAAAGCTCATTGCGATCGTCATATCGCTCAATAGCTGTTAGCTGAAAACGCTTGTCATATACATATCTAGTTTTAACGCTCATGGCGTCGAAGGCATCAGTGTAACCGTCTCCATAGGAAAAGGCATGCACAATTTCTGCTTTGCCCAATTGTGCACTTGGGCCCTTTAATGATTTAACTTTACCCTCTTGATAGTCAACTTCGACGAAACGGCCCTCAGGAAGTGTTTTTTTCACTAAAACTCCCCTGTATTCATAAGACACAGGCATACAGTGAGAGCCTTCTACTTGAACTAGATGATACATCCCATTGTCTAATGCAAAATGATAGGTGAATCTCCGATCATCGCTTGTTTCGATATCAACCCGGCAGTTGGTATCTTGAAATTCGTAAGCTAGACGTATCCAGGAGAAGGTTTTTGTCGAAGTTGTATTTTTCATTTCCACTTCAATGAGATGTCCTGCAGCATCATAGGAAAAAAAGAGTTGGCTGCCGCTGGGAAGAATTTCTTGACTTAGAAGAAAATAATCTGGCTCTATCATTTGACTGGCCATCCATGGCGTTAACTCCTCTCCAAGTAAAAGTGACGGTAAATAGGGTACTTTTTGATAAATCCGCTTGGTTCCATCGCCTAAAATCAACTGACATGTTTTGCCTTTACAATGCAGAAGATTGTTTTGATGATTGGTCTGCCCATTGATTTCCCCAGCATAGGTATTGACCATGCCCGAGGCATTGTTCAAGACGTCGATCTTGAGTGGATCTTTTGTAGTTCCGTTTGTATTCCTCCAGCCGCTATAAGGTAGGATCCCTCCCGAACGTTCTCCCACAAAAGCAAAGGCCCAAGCAAATCGATCTTTGCCTACAGTGCATGTTTTTCTCGAAGCATCTTTACCAAGGACAAGAAATCGTTGAGGAAATATTCTCCATTCAGCTACCGGACTTTTTGCGCTATAAAACCGCTGTAAAACTAGTGCATCTGGCCCTGTAATCACTAAATCTGTCGCAGATTCACAATAATCGCCATTGATGACATTTACACTATTTTGAACAAAAGCATCAGGATCAGACTCAGTGGACACAAGTTGTAAAGAACTTGCGCACAGCGAGGAAAAGAGAAAGCAGATAAGGAAAAAGCGTTTCATCACGAGAGAATTAAAAACTTCAGATAAGAAGATGGCAAGCAAAAAATCACTGAACCTCTTCGATGAGCAGACTCTACCACTGAAATCTTAATAGAAGTTAAAAGTTTTCTTACCCATCACGAGACGAAATCCACTGAATCGCCTTCCCCGTCACCGCGCCAATGACAGCGAGCTGAGCTACCAAAAAGCAGCGTGGCCAAAAAGAGCCTGGAAGAACAGGGATAGGCGAAAGGCCAGGCGCAGGAATCCGACCACAAACGACCTGATAGACCATTTCATCGATCGAATAACCCGCTGCTTTTGCAACATTGGCCCACTGAGGATCTGTTTTCACTCTTTCGAGCAGTTCTTGAAGAGGCACTCTGGGACCCCACACCCCCTTGGGAGCATAAAAAGCGCGCAAATCGGTAGACATCTTCTGGTAGTTGGTAGCCGCCTTCCACTGCTCAATGGCCTTTGGATCAAGTGCTTTGATGGCATGATTGTATTTTTCAAGTTCGCGCGCCTCGAGCAGCTCGACCCGCCGAATCGCCAAGTAGACGCACACACAGGCCGTCGCAAAAATCCCCAACGTCGCCATCGTTCTCCAATGGGGAAAGCGCTCTCGACAATGCTCTATCATCTCCATAGACACAGCCCCCCAATTCCAAGAGTACAGAGCAAAAGGAGCTCCAACCTCATCCAAAGGTAAAGGCGATCAAATGTCGGAAGCACAGGAACAGGAGAGCTCCCCGCTAAGGGGATTTTTCCTAAAAAAATGCTTTCCAAAGCTTCCGCAGAGGTCTTGTTGACAAGGGAACAAGCCTTTTGGAAGGACTCATAAAGAGGGGCGTTTTTCCGCAATAATTCAGTAAATTCTGATTGCGAAATGTACTCCGCAAAGCGGGAATGGGTGATCCAACGGCTTCTTCGGATGGGAATCGGAATAAGACCCGATCCAGTACGAACGTAAGTTGTGGTCCAATAAGTTTCCAACTCTTTAGTCATTAGCAAATTAGCATCTAAATAGTCAGAGCGCAGTTGCTTGCAAATCGCCTCATATTGAGTGGCTTTTTGCCAAGCTTCTAGCTTGGCGGGGTCGAGTTGAGCTAATTGATTTTTATATTTTTCTAGGTCGGCCAGCTTTTGTTCCGCAGCATTTTGGATCAAGAGATAGCACCCGATGCCAAAACAAACTGCAACGACCCCCACCCGAGAGAGCGAATAGACATCGCAATTTCTTTTTACAACTCTTGAGCATTCCATGAGGAACTATGGTAGAACTTTTAAAGAACTTTTGCAATTGATTTTGCACCTATTTTCACTTTAAAAATGGGGAGGGGGCAAACCTACTAACCTGACTTTTGGGTTTTTCTCCCTCACATTCAGGGGCTTCGCGTGTAAATCTCGCACTTTTCCCCTTGCCAATGGTGTTTAACCATTGGCTGCGGGAAAAATTGCGAGATTTTCGACGCGAAATCCCTCTGACTGCGAGGAAGACAACCCCAAAACTCAGGGCTTCCGCATGAAGATTTTCGTTGATGGTTGAGGGCTAAAAGCGCGATGATGCCTCGCTTATTTTTCCACGAAGGAGGTACAATG
>JAFEGQ010000112.1 GCA_018239785.1 Verrucomicrobiota bacterium | reverse complement strand
TTTTGTGCTGGCTTTTTTCGTCCTGGCAGCCGACGACGATCCCCGTGGGCAAATGGGTGATGCGGACAGCAGAGTCGGTCACGTTGACATGCTGCCCCCCCGCGCCAGAAGCGCGCATCGTATCGATCCGCAGCTCCTTTTCATCGATATGCACCTCTTCTTGCTCGTCGGGCTCGAGAAGCACTGCAATGGTCATGGCCGAGGTGTGCACTCTTCCTTGGGCTTCCGTCGCAGGGACTCGCTGTACCCGATGCGTTCCTGCTTCATACTGAAGAAGGCGATGGACATTGGGGCCCGATAGCACCATCACATACTCTTTAAACCCCCCCATCTCTGAAGAAGAGGCGGAGAGGCGCTCATACTTCAGCCCTTTTTGGTCAGCATACAGTTGATACATGCGGACACAATCGCCTACGAAAAGAGCTGCTTCATCTCCTCCAGTGCCAGCGCGCAGCTCTAAGATGGTATTGCGATGGTCATCGGGGTTGGGAGGGACGAGCAGGTCTCTGAGCTGTTGATCGAGCTTCTCCTCCTGTTTTTCTAAAAGCGCCGTATCGTCGCGCAACATGTGCGCCATCTCAGGATCGGCCTCTTCTTTGAGGAGCTGCTGGTTGCCAAAAAGATCATTCCTCACCCTAGTGAGAGCGTCCCACACCTCTTTGAGGTCTCTTAAACGGGCATACTCTTGGTTGAGTTTGCGGTACCGCTTTTGATCGGTTAACACGTCAGGAGACCCCATCTCGAGCTCGATTTCGCTAAGGCGAGCCAAGAGAGTCTGAATTTTTTCTTCCATAAATCAAGACCTAAAAGGTTCTAGAATGGACCTACCCAAATGATCTGATCATTTGGGTAGCATAGAGAAGTCAGAAAAGCAACAGGTCGAAATCAACCTATTTCTTTTCCTGACGTCCCCCACCATAACGCTTCGCGAACTTCTCAATACGCCCTGCAGTATCGAGGAACTTCTCATCTCCAGTATAAGCAGGATGGGAAGCAGAAGAGATAGAAACGCGACAAACAGGATACTCTTTGCCTTCAAACACTTCTTTCTCATCTGATTGATACGTAGAGGCGCACACAAATTTAAAGCCTGTCGAGGAGTCGATATATAAAACCTCTCCATAAGCTGGGTGAATATTTTTTTCCTTTTTCCTCATCGTGAACCCCTTAAGCGTTTAGTGGCGCGAGTATCGCTTTCTTTTCATTTTCTTTCAAGATCGCTCCAGCGACCACTTGTGCCACTCGGTCTCCATCGCGGATAACGTTAGGCATAATACACTCTGCAGTCGGCAGCTCCACCACTTGGGCGATCGCTTGCGCTACAGACACGTACATGGCCGGATCGCACTTTGTCGCCTTTGCATCGAGCAAACCTCGGAAAAGACCAGGAAAGACCAAAACATTATTCACTTGATTAGGGAAATCGCTGCGCCCTGTTGCGACAATGGCAGCTCCCCCAGCTTTGGCTTCGTCCGGAAAGATCTCTGGCTCAGGATTCGCCATAGCCAAGATGATGGAGTTAGGACGCATGCGGCGAATATCGTCTCTATTGAGAAGATTTGCTTTACTCAGTCCAATAAACACATCGGCCCCTTTCAAAGCATCTTGCAAGGAACCTGAGACATCTTTGAGGTTGGCCCACTCCAAGATCTCTAATTTTGCAGAATTTAAATCGGTGCGACCGCGACAAAGGACCCCTCGAGAATCGCAAAGAATCACATCTTGTGCAAAACGGGGGCCTCCCAAGATTCCCAATAACAATTTAGCAACAGCCATCCCAGCAGCTCCAGCTCCGCTGATCACGACCCTCATCTCCTCTAAAGGGCGCTGCAAAGCGCGCCCTGCATTGATTAAAGCCGCTAAGACCGCAATGGCAGTCCCATTCTGATCGTCGTGAAAGACAGGAATCCCTAAGTCTTGCAACCGCTCTTCAATCTCAAAACATCTTGGCGCTGAGATATCCTCTAAATTAATCCCCCCAAAGCTCGGGGCAATGCGTCTCACTGTTTCTACAATTTCATCCGCATCTTGCGTCGCGAGGCAAATGGGCCAAGCGTCAACGTTTCCATAACGTTTAAATAAGAGCGCTTTTCCCTCCATTACCGGCATCGCTGCTAATGGCCCAATGTTACCAAGGCCAAGCACTGCAGATCCATCAGTAACGACAGCCACTGAATTACCGCGACAAGTCAATGTGCGAGATTTCTGAGGATCAGCTGCAATGGCTAAACAAGGGGCAGCAACTCCTGGGGTGTAAGCGAGCGAAAGGTCGTCTTGTGAGTTCATCGGAACTTTCGAGGCAATCTCGATTTTTCCCTGAAACTGCTCATGCATCAACAAAGAACGTGCTTTAAAATCCATAATCCCCCCAATACAACGGGCTTGAGTCTACTGAAATTCGAGCTGTTGCGCAAGCAAAGGAATTAATTGTATAGCTGGAATTTGAACTTCAGAGTAGAATGAAAGAAAAAAAGTGCGTGACGTGAACCCGTTTTTTCAAAATTCTAAATCTATTCTACCCCAAGTGCCTCCCGTCATTCGCTCCTTGATTTGGGCCCTTGTGATTGGAGGATTTCTCACTCTCTTCTTCGCCTCATTTCAAAAAACTTATTACTTAGTTTATCCCCTTTTAGGCCTCTCAAAAGAGGGACTGACCCATTTTTTCCTCTGGCAACCCTTCACCTTCCTCTTTGTGGCGCCAGCTCCCCTCTCTTTTGGCCTTGCGATCCACTATTTCATCCAAATTTACCTGCTTCGCACCTTTGGAACAGCGATCGTTCAACGGGTAGGCAGTGCCCCTTTTCTCTGCTTCTTTCTCCTTGTAGGAGCGTTAGCTGGAACTTTAGCTGCTCTCCTCCCTATAAAGGGAATATTACTAGGTTCGAGTTGCGCCGTTTACGCCCTCTTGGTCGCTTGGACCTTATACAACCCCCGTTCGCACATCTTTCTTTTTCTAGTTATTCCTTTGCAAACACGCCACCTGCTCGCCATTTTGCTCGGATTGAGCCTACTCCTCGATTGTGCGAGCGGAGCTTACCTCCATGGCATTGCCAATCTCTTTGGGGCTCTGTTGGGCTATTTGTATGCATGGATCAAATGGGATTTGCCAAGTTTGTTTCCGAAAAAAAGTTCAAAAATTATTAATGCTGATTTTCGCCCTTTTAAAGAAAAGAATGGGCGATGATCAATTCTCCGCACTCTTAAACGCGGCAAGCCAAGCGGCTCTGACAGTTAAAATTCCTTCTAACACCCCCTCTTCATAGCGAAATAGAGGGTCATTTTCAAGTTCGGGATAATCGTTAGGTTGAAGCAGGTCTTCCTCTGTCAGATTGGGTCTCCGCTTTCTCCCAATTTCAAATAATTTTTGCCTTTGCCCTTCAGCGAGCTCATCGAATAGTTCTATCATTACGCCGCTCCTGAAAAAACCGGCGCATCAAATCGGCACAAGCAGCCTCTTCGACGCCTCTGACCACTTCAATAGTATGTGTAGGATGTTTTTGAGCCAGAAGATCGACCCAGCTCCCATTAGCCCCATGCCTCAAATCAGGAGCACCCCATACAAGTTTTTTGATTCTCGCTAATAGCATAGCTCCCAAACACATACTGCAAGGTTCCATCGTGCAGTAAAGGGTAGTATCCAACAGGCGCCAGTTGTCGCAAGCGACAGATCCAGAAGTAAGACAAATCATTTCTGCATGAGCTGTCGCATCTTTTAACATCTCGACTTGATTATAGCCCCGAGCGATGATACTCCCGTCGCGCACAAGGACCGCTCCCACAGGCACTTCCCCTGCAAGGTAAGCCTTTTCGGCCTCTTTTAATGCCCAAGTCATCCCTATTTGATCCATGTGGCGAAAGTATATCCACACAACCGAGCTTGACACAAGCTCTTTAGGTGTGCTAGAATGAGTTCTTTCCGAAGAAGGAGTCTTGCATGTCACTAGACAAAGGCACAAAAGAAGAGATCACGAAAAAGTTTCAGCTCCATGAGAAGGACACCGGTTCTGCTGATGTCCAGATCGCAATTCTCACCGAGAGAATCGCAGAGCTTACAGAGCATCTTAAGCTCTCTCCCAAAGACCACGGGGCCCGTTTAGCATTGCTTAAATTGGTCGGTCAACGGAGAAAGTTACTCGATTATCTCAATTCAACAGATACCAAGCGTTATCAGACTCTGATTAACCGCCTGGGACTTCGTAAATAAATTTATAATAAGTGTTTCACGAGTCCAGCTTACGAAACCAGAGAGCCGACATCAACTTAGTTGATATCGGCTCTCTGTTTTCGCCTGACTCGTGATGCTTTCTCACAAGGACAATGGTATGAAAAAATTTGAAACTCGAGTCAAAATTGGCGATAAAGAACTCATTTTTCAAACAGGATCTATCGCGCGGCAAGCCGATGGAGCTGTTTGGGTGCAGCAAGGAGATACTGTTGTCTTCTCCACAGCGTGCGCCTCGAAAGCCCCTCAAGAAGGGGTCGATTTTCTCCCTTTAAAGGTCGATTACACAGAGCGTTTTTCGGCCGCTGGCAAAACGCTTGGTGGCTATGTCAAGCGAGAAGGACGCCCTACAGAAAGAGAAACGCTGATCTGCCGCCTGATTGACCGCCCTTTGCGGCCGATGTTTGAAAAAGGTTATTACCATGAAATCCAATCGCTCAACTACGTCTGGTCTTACGATGGGATTCATAACCCCGATGTGCTTGCGATTTGCGGCGCCTCTGCAGCGTTTACCCTCTCCTCGATCCCCTTAATTAAGCCAATTGGCGCTGTCCGTGTCGGACGCATCGATGGGCAATTTGTGATGAACCCGAGCAATGAAGAGATTGAAAAATCAGATTTGGATCTCGTCCTCGCGGGAACAGGAGATGCTGTCTTGATGATTGAAGGGTACTGCGACTTCCTTACAGAAGACGAGGTCATTGCTGCCATTGAAGCTGGACAAAAGGTGATCCACAACATCTGTGGGGCTTTAACAGATTTACGCGAGCAATGGGGCAAACCCAAAAATCTCCAGACCCTCCGTTTAACGCCTGAAGAGACGTTAAAAGCAGTGACGCAATCGGCAGAGGAAAAGCTCAAAAAAACGCTCCTTATTAAAGGCAAAGCAGAGCGAGAAGAGGCGACAGAGGCGATCAAACAAGAGGTCAAAGCCCTGCTCTTCCCAGAAGGGGAAACCTCAGCCCATTCTCCCTTAGACTTTGATCTCGCGTTTAAAAAGACCCACGCCGAAGCCATGCGCAAAAGCGTCTTAGACACAGGTATAAGAGCCGATGGCAGAACAACGGAGCAGGTGCGCCCGATTGAGATTGAGCAGCACATCCTCCCAAGAGCGCATGGAAGTTCTCTATTCACCAGAGGCGAGACCCAGTCGGTCGCTGTCTGTACTCTTGGGGGAGAAACCATGGCGCAGCGCTATGAATCTCTCCATGCTCAAGGGCAGCAACATTTTTATCTGCAGTACTTCTTCCCTCCTTTCTCTGTCGGAGAAGTGGGACGCGTTGGGGCTCCAGGAAGACGGGAAGTGGGGCATGGCAAACTCGCAGAGCGGGCTTTACAGGTGGCCATTCCCAGTCGCGAGACCTTCCCCTACACCATTCGGGTTGAGTCGAACATCACCGAATCCAATGGCTCTTCGTCGATGGCGAGCGTATGCGGGGGCTGCCTTGCGATGATGGATGCGGGTGTGCCGATCAAACGACCTGTCGCAGGCATTGCGATGGGGCTCATTCTAGAGGGCAAACGCTACGCAATTTTAAGCGACATCCTTGGTCTTGAAGATGCTCTTGGAGACATGGATTTTAAAATCACAGGGGATGAGAAAGGGATCACCGCCTTCCAAATGGACATCAAGGTCGAGGGGATCACCCACGACATCATGCTTGCAGCCCTTCTCCAAGCCAAAAAGGGGCGCATTTCTATCCTTAAGGAGATGCTCAAAGCGCAGCCTGAGCCTCGCTCGGAGATGAGTGAGCATGCCCCTCGCATTGAAACTTTAAAAGTGCCAACGAGCAAAATTGGGGCCATCATTGGCCCAGGTGGCAAACAGATTCGGGCGATCGTCGAGGAGACGGGCGTTGAAATTAACATCGATGATGATGGGACAGTGAGCCTTGCTTCTCCCAGCATGAAAGGGCTCATCCGCGCTAAAGAGATCATCGAAGGGTTGACGGCGGAGATTGAAGTGGGCAGGGTCTACCAAGGAAAAGTGGTTGCCATTGTCCCCTTTGGCCTCTTTATCGAAATTTTGCCGGGCAAAGAGGGCTTATGCCATATCTCAGAACTCGAAGCCGGAAGGCTGAGCACGATCGAAGAGTTTGGCGCTAAACCTGGGGATCCGATTCGGGTGAAGGTCATGGAGATCGACGAGCGGGGCAAAGTGAAGCTGTCGCGCAAGGTCCTTTTAGATTCAAAGAGCTAGTAAGATAACAGGATCCCCTTGAGGGCAGGATAGATAAAAGACAGGGAAGAGATCCCTTTTTTATTCTGCCCCTCAAGGGGACCTGCCTAGATTGAGCTGGATTTTGTCGAGAACCAAAGCTTAGAGCTCGCAGTCAACTAATCTCTTATATCCATAAATCATTCCCACTGCGAAGTTCTCTTGCTATACCATCTTGCAGCTTTCATCGCCCTCTTGGCACCAGTTCCAAAAGTGACTGCTGCAACCACCCCTCCTACTTGTGCGAAACGGTAAGTAAGAGAGCCTTTTCCTAGCGTCACAACTGCACTTGTAAAAGTAAGGATCGCTAAAGCCATTAAACCTCTCCTGAGAAGATCCAATTTGTGAGCGCGCCCCTGATACACTGTGTGGATTTGCAATTTAAGACTTCGACACTCCTCTTGAACTTGATTAAGTTGTGCTTGGATTTTTTGCGGAGCTTCTTGAAGTGCGGATTTTAATTTTTCTTTACTGTAATCCTCTCCCTCTGGAAGAACATCTGCCTTGCTTAAATCAAAAATGATACCGCATATCAAATTAGAATTACCTAGGGCGCCTTCTTTCAAATCGGGATATTCTTCTATTCTTTTCTCAAGCGCATAACAATTCTCTTGAATGAACTTAATTTTAGATTCCAATCTATTATAAATAGATAATTTATCTTGATAGACTTCTTCCATATATTCAAGAGGTTTCATTTCACTGCTACCGGAAAACATCGATCACCTTCTTCTATCTTTATAGTAGTTTTAAATATTTATTTATTAATTCAAATAAAAAATATTGATTAAATTAAAATATTTATATTAATATTCTCGTTTTTTAAAAAAGTTCTGATTTTCAGCAACTTAAGAATTTTTGAAATTCCCGCACTGTGATCTCCCGACTTTCTGGACTTTGGACTAATTAGCTCGCTACGCTCGCAATTAGTCCAAAGTCCAGATGCACAACATGAGTGAGTATGGATTTCCTCCAAAATGAGCGCCGCTCAGATAGCATGAATAAGATTAAAAAATCAATTAATCTTAAGCCGAGGGTTGCTCTTTAGGCTGCCCAGGCAAAACAGGGGCGATCTCCTTCTTGGGAGTCGTTGGACGCGTATGAGCTGCAGCTGCCTTTTCAAGCTTCTGCCTCTTTTCATCCGTATTCCAAGAGCCGTTCATGATCTTTTTGATGTCCTCTCGATCGAGAGTTTCAAATTCGATCAGCATCTCGGTCATCAGCTCGATCTGAGCCCGATGCTCTTGGCAGATCTTCTTGGCCTGCGCATAGGCGTTATCGGTAATGCGACGCACCTCTGTGTCGATCGCTTGAGCAGTGGCCTCAGAATAGGTCTTCTCCGTCATCCCTGGAAGCCCCAAATACTGAGCTCCCCCCTGTCTATCGCCATAAGCGACGAGCCCTAGAGAATCGCTCATGCCCCACTCGCAGACCATCGAACGGGCAAGTTGAGTCGCTTGTGCAATGTCTTGCTGAGCGCCACTGGAAATATCTCCAACAAACAGCTCCTCTGCGACCCGCCCCCCCATAGCAACAGCTAAGTGATCGATGACCTCTTGCTTCCAGTAGGAGAGGCGATTTTTTTCGGGTAAAAAGTGAGTCGCTCCCAGAGAAAAACCGCGAGGAATGACAGTCACTTTGTCGACAGGATCAGAATGCTCACACACAAACCCAACGATCGCATGACCCGACTCGTGATAGGCCGTTGTCCGCTTTTCGCTCGGGTCGATCTCGAGGGTGCGCCGCTCTTTCCCATAGCGCACCTTGTCAGCTGCTTCTAATGTATCTGAAGGGGTGACAGCGCTTCTCCCCTTACGGGCGGCCAAAAGAGCCGCCTCGTTGAGGAGGTTTGCCAAGTCAGCTCCACTGCATCCAGGTGTCATCCGAGCAATGGCCATGAGATCGACACTCGGGTCAATCTTGATCGCACGGGCATGCACTTTAAGGATCTCATGCCGCCCCTTAATGTCTGGCAAATCAATCGTCACACGGCGGTCAAAACGGCCAGGGCGCAGCAAGGCTTTATCAAGCACATCAGGGCGGTTGGTCGCTGCCACCAAGATAACCCCTTCATTGGTGTCAAAACCATCCATTTCGACAAGGAGCTGGTTTAAGGTCTGCTCCCTCTCGTCATGTCCCCCCCCATATCCACCGCCACGATGACGCCCTACAGCATCGATCTCATCAATGAATACAATGCAAGGAGCTTGCTTTTTAGCCTGATTAAACAGGTCACGAATTCGACTGGCTCCCACTCCCACAAACATCTCGACAAAGTCAGAGCCCGAAATCGAGAAAAAGGGGCGATTTGCCTCCCCTGCAACTGCCTTAGCAATCAGGGTCTTCCCTGTTCCTGGAGGACCGATGCACAAAACCCCTTTCGGAATGCGCCCTCCAAGGGCTGTAAACTTACTGGGATTTTTTAAGAAGTCGACGATTTCTTGAAGCTCTTCTTTCGCCTCATCACAGCCAGCGACATCTTTGAAAGTAACGGTGCTCATCCCCTTATCGAGCATCTTGGCGGGACTTTTGCCAAAGTTCATGGCGCTGCCCCCTACTCCCTTCATCTGGCGAGCAAAGACGAAGTAGAGAAGCATGACTAAGAATCCCATCAAGAGAATGAGCGGCAAGTACTTCATGTAGTTGGGAGCCGGAGGCTCACTCGTAAAAGTCCGTTCAAGCGCTAATGTGCGAGGCTGGTCAATGGCGCGCAGCGGAAGCCCTTTATTTTCAGAAAAATTGTCCCACTGCTGCTTTGCTTGCTGAAACCATTGATTGTAAAGCTCACGATCTTGCCTCTCTAAAGCCCGAGTGGAGAGCTCTTTGTTGTCGAAAAACCAAAGGACATTGACCACAGCCTCTCGGGCCTTGTCGACAGCTGCCTCTGCTTGACTAAGGCTCACCAACGTTTCGCTATAATCCGATAGGGTATTGGTATAGGCCCGCACACTGCGCAAAAGGCTCAAACGGACCCCTTT
>JAFEGQ010000111.1 GCA_018239785.1 Verrucomicrobiota bacterium | reverse complement strand
TGAAAGCAATGCTGCTGTCTTGGTCGAGTTCATCTTCAGTCATAATCACCTCTTTGTGTCTCGACGGAAGATCTTAAAAATTAAGATGTAATTATATCAAGAATCTTTCATGAAATCGCCCTGGCACCCACTTCTTTTCGGCCAACAAACTTGATGGCGCTTGTCTTCTGTTGCAATGTTGAATCCATCCAAAACATGCATATGCGTAACTCGAAAATGATCTTCTGAAGGCGCTGTCAACCAAAGAGGAACGCCGCCCACATCTCTTAAAGAATTTCTCTCCAACTCAACCGGAATTTTTCCCTCACCAGAGACGAGGCTCACTTCCCATGGGGAGGAGAGATTTAAACCGCTGCTTCTCAACAAACTGAAAAATAACGCAAACCTTTTTTCTGCGGACATTCTCCTGGAAACTTCACGAAAAAGATCAAAAGCCTCTTGTGGAGTCTTATTTTGCCCATAGGCGGAGAGAACATAGCCAGGAAAATACCGAGCAATAGGAGGCTGCTCTCGAACCTCCAAAAAGACTTCGCGCGCTTTTCTATTGACAGATCCTAAATTTTTACCACTCTCTAAATAACCAAAAAGAAGATATAAATAGCTTCTAGCTGTAAAAACATAATTCACTGAAACTGAACTGGAAGGAAATTCCATGCGGACATCTTTCGAAAACTCGAACTATTTTTCAAGAATTATAATCTTGAGCAGCTCCGCCAAAGCATGATTAATTGACCTCTCAATGACAGCAGCGCGGCTTCCTGCAAACCGCAAGGTGGAGAAAACTGGCTCTTTCCCACGCCGCATCGCAGCAAAACAGACAGTCCCCACAGGCTTCTCCAGCGTGCCGCCAGTCGGCCCTGCAATCCCTGAGATCGCCACCCCCACATCTACCTCCATCAGAGGGAGAAGCCCGCGCACCATCTCCACGACCGTCTCTTCGCTCACAGCGCCATATTTCAGAAGAGTCGATGGGTTCACAGCGAGGAGTTTTTCCTTGATCTCATTGCTGTAGGCGACGATAGAACCTTTGAAAAACTCCGACGCCCCAGGAAAACGGATGAGCCGCTCCGAGACGCCTCCTCCTGTGCACGACTCAGCAGCAGCAAGAGTGAGCTTATTGTTGATGCATGCTAAGTGCACCGCCTCCTCTAAAGAACCACTGGGCGATGCAAAGAGGCGGCTCCCAAATGCATGGCTCAGCTCCTGACGCGCCTGCTCCACCTGCTCGCCAAGCAAGCGCACCGTCACAAACCCCAAGTGGGGATAGAGACCCACTTTCGTCTTGGGAAAAGCGCGCAAAGCAGTGTCGAGGTCGATTTCGGCAATTTGAAAAAAATGGAGCACAGCCCCCCTTTCTTGAGGAGGAGGGGGAAATTGCGCTTCCAAAATCCGCAAAACTTCGGGGAAAATCGCCTCCATCTCCCGAGGAACTCCCGGCAATACAAAGAGCAGCTTTTTGCCTAATTGAAAGAAAAGGCCAGGCGCCGTCCCCATCGGGTTGTGAAGCGGAGTCGCTTTACTGGGACTTGTCGACTGCTCGTCAAGCAGGGGAAAGTGAAGCCCCAAACGGAGCTGCAGCCTCTTTTTGACCTCCTCATGAAGCTCAAGTGTGGAATCGGTGAGTTTAGCGAGAATACCCCTCGTCACATCATCGACAGTGGGCCCAAGCCCCCCTGTGCAAATCACCACATCTTGAGCTTTTAGTGCGCCCCTTAACCCCTCTAAGAGAGGATCCTCTTCATCGGGCAGCGCTGTATGTCTAGCAATCCGATAGCCCCTGTCAAAAAGAATGTGACTAATAAATGCGGCGTTTGTATTGGGAGTAAAGCCACTGAGCACCTCATCGCCAATGGCGATCACTTCAATTTGGGTCAACAGACAACCCCTGTTTTTTAAGTTGTGCATGGCAATGGATCCATCCCAAACATTTCTTTCCAATGCGGATCGGCACTCTTCTTTTCATCCCATTCACAACAAAAGGAGTGGCAACCGTATGATGCCGGATCCAACGGGTCAACGCCTTATAAAGAGCCGTATTGGGGAAACGCTCATCCACTTTTTCAATCTCTTTCCCCTTTTGGAAGAGCTGAGGATAGGAAAATTGGACCCCCCACGAGATGGTCTCTTTCCCCCTGACAAGAGGATAGAAGGTGTCATTGAGGGGGGAATAGCTCAAGGAATGGGGTTGTACCTGAACGACAGGCAGCTGGGAGCGCCATAGCATTTTTCCAGGAGCAACTTCTACCCTCTGCACCGCTTCTGAAGAGCAGCTCAAAGCAACGCAAAGGATTGCAGGCACTTCTGTCTCAGCGCCCTGTTTTAGCTTCTCGACGTAACGGCAGTACTCTTCAACAAAAGAGAAAGGCTCCCCTTCTTGAAGAATTCGTCCCACCGGATAAACCTCAAAATTTCCCACCGAAGCTAAGAGATCTTTCATCTCTTCCCCGTCGAGCAGCACCTGATGCGCTAGCCATTTGCTAGCTTGCACTTTCCGACCTTCTTCTCTTTTGGAGCAAAGACAATGTCAACATCCACGCAACACCGATAAAGATGAAAGTATCGGCCAAGTTGAAGACCGGATAGTGCCATCCCCAAAAACGGAAATGGAGCATGTCAATCACATGCCCATAGAGGAGAACGTCGAAGACATTGCCCGAAGCACCGAGAATCACCAAGACAAGGGGAAGCAGGGTATGTCTTGGAAATTTTCCAAAGAGAGCGTAGAGAATCAGCCCTCCGATTAAGGTTAAACGGAGCGCCAGCAAAATATAGAGATGTTCAGCAAAAAGGCCCCAAATCGCCCCTGTATTGGTCGCATGAGTGATCGAGAATTCGATCCCCACCACATCTGGAAAGACCCCGATCCCCCCATAAGGGTAATAAGGAGCGCTCTCCCTCATGTGGGGGAGATATTCTTGGATGGCCCACTTGCTATAGAGATCAACCCCTAGCAAAAGCAGAGCTATCAGAGCAAATCCGACTAAACGGCGCGAGCGATTCATGCCCTCCTCTGCTCGAGCTTCGCTTGAGCGGCTACCGTCATCAAAGCATAGGGAATCGCCTCGAGCCGCTTGATAGGGATGGGCTCTTGACTGACGTCGCAGATGCCATAAGTCCCCTCTTTGATTTTTTCCAATGCCCGATCAATTTGTCGCAAAATCGTTTGATCATGAGCCGTCAGCCCAATGGTGATGGTTCGATCAAAGTCATCAGTCCCCTCATCCGCCTGATGTTGAGAGTACCCTTTACTCTCATCGGGCTTCTTCACCTGCTCTTGCTCCCCCTCCAACTTGTGGGTGATCTGAGCGCGCAGCTCGAGAAGCCGCTGTTTAAACTCTGCAATCTGTTTTTCCGTGAGCGTCAAAACGCACCTCCATTTTTAAGATATCAAAGAAACAGCAGCTTCTCTACCAGATTATTTATTTTACTTCAATCCTTCTCGGCGTCGTGCGTGCATGTTTTTTGAACGCTACCCGCACAATTCCTTTATCGCAAGAAGCTTTTGGCTCTGCCGATTCATCGAGCTCGCCAGGAACTGCTACTTGATAGGAAAAGGTCGCTGAAGCTCGTCTGTAGTACTTTTTCTTTTTATCTTCCTCTTTTTCTTCGCGCGCCCCTTTCACCTGTAACATTCCCTTGTGAAAGGTCACTTCGACATCTTTGCTCTCTACGCCAGGGAGAGGCATTTCGACATAAATATTTTGATCATCTTCTGAGATCGTAATATCGCCTGTTTTTCCGGAAAAAGGATTTAATTGTTGGAAAGTTTCGAGCTCTGGCCACTCAAACACCCAAGGCACTAATGACTTACTCATCTCAAACCTCCTATTGTAGGTAACACAATCCTCAGCCTATCAGAAGGTTGGGTAAAAATCAAGCACTCTCATGTCGAGAGTGCTAATTTTGCAGGTGAGCCAACATTGTCGCCCACTCTTGGTCGACCTTTGCCTGGGAGGCAAAAATCTCTTGTACCTCTCGATGAGAGAGATAGGGTTGAAGACGGGTAAGAGCTGCCACAATCTCTGGCTCTTTTTGACTTGTCCCCGCCAAGATCTCTGCCACCTCGGTGGCAGAGATCTTCCCTTCTTCCAAGGGCTTGGCAATAGCATCGATCAGCGCTCTTGCCTCCTCATCGTAGGAGACGACAAGCCAAGGAGGTACCTTGCACTTGTCGCAAGCTCCAAGGGGGGAGGCTAACAAAACTAAACCGATCAACCATTGCATTCTCATGTGTAGAAGTTTGGTATAATAAAGCAACATTCGTCAACTTTAAAAACTCTTGCCAACTGCGTGACAAATTCGCTGAAAAAAGCGCGTGTCATCCTCTCAGAGCGGGAGATCGTCGTTTGTGAAGAGGGGACGTTTGGAAAAATCTCTCTAATCTTTTCCCCTAGTCTTTGTTGAGACCATCCCTTAAACCTTCTCAAGTGGCGCAAAATGGCCCCTCGCTTTGAATAATCTTCGATCCTCAGCTGTTGCATTTTGACGCTCAATTCTCTCGCAAGCACCTGAATCTCTCCGATGTGGGGCTCGATGGCCGTAACAGCCTTATCAAAACGACCTTGCCGGCTTTGCGTTGTTCTCAACTTGTAAACAGAAGAGAAAGACAGCCCCTCTCCAGGCAAATTGTACATTTTCCTGACCCTTCTTTGGTCTTCTAAAGTAGGCATCGCTCGCACCAACAAATGGCGAAAAGCCTGCTGATGGTACACGGGCTTCCCTACTTTTGCGAAAATCCCCTTTGCCACCTCATTAACCTTTTGAAGAAGCTCAGATTGATCCAGCTGCAGCTGTTGAATGGCCTTGAAGCGCAATTGATACACAGCTTGGCGCATCTTGGCAGCTTCATCGCCCCTATCGACCCGCACATTCAATAAGCTATCTAAAAAAGTCTCATCGTATTTTAACCCTTGAGCAAAGAAGTCAAAATCCTCGTCATAAAATTCTAAGGCCTTCTTCACTGCTTGATCAGTGACTGATCTCTCACGGTGCTGGGTGACAGCCCTTGCTTGAACGAAAAAGGCCTCAAGCCCCTCTTTTGGAGTGACCTCCCCGCGAGAGCAGCGGTTTAAGATCGCCAATGATCGCTGACGCAACACTGACGTCGTCCATTTTTCGTCGATCTCTCGATCCGCATTGTTGATCTCTATAGGCAAATCCATTGTGGCGTTGCTGATGCGCCAAAGATCTGAATCTTTCATGAAGACAAAGCCTTTGGGCTTTGCTCCTCTCTTATTTTCATACTCTCGCCACTCATTGCCATGGTAGGCGGTGAGGGCGGGCAAAGTGCTGCTGTGGGCCGCATTTCTTTTAATCTCAACTTTGACGGTTCGCTGCTCTCCATTAGAAAGGGTTAAAGCCCCCTCTCCCTTTCCTTGATGGGTTGTCTTTCCCTCTTCAAAGTGGAGATCTGTTTTGAAAGCGCAAACGAGCTGCTGAAAGAAAATGGCAACACGCCGCTCGATATGCTCGTGAATCGCCTCTCGGCAGTTTATCACTCTTTGAATAGGATCACTGAATTCTTGAAATTGCTCTCTACCTAAGATGGCAGTTTTTCCTGAAAGCTGTTGCCAGTCCTGCGAGCAGGTTTCGTTGCCCCCAAGGGGGTATTTTTCCCGATCTTTTGAAGTAACAACCGAGACTTCTGGACCAATGTAAGTGTTGGATTCGACGGAACTTGAAACGACACCTCTTCTCATGACTTCCCTCCTTGTTTAGGAATCCCTAAATGTAGGGAAAAGATGAATATCAAATCAAGAAAACGTTAGGAGCGCCAAAAATCCCTGGGAAACTTGTGTTATCGGCACGTTATCGGCATAATGAAGGAGACAACTCATGCAGATAAAGAGCCGTTATTATGCAGATAAAGTTCGAACCCAATTACACGATCACGCCAAAAATAATGAGTGGCCTGATGCGTATTGAGACAGCAAAGGAAAAAGTATTGCATCTACCCTTGACACCCACAGTGCTCCGCTCTTTAAGAGAAACGGCACGCCTATATACAACGCATTACTCCACCATGATCGAAGGCAATAGGCTGGATCCGGAACAAATTGAAGTGATCCTCAAACATGAGGGGCATTTTCCAGGGCGCGAGCGCGATGAACACGAAGTCAAAGGCTATTACGCCGCCCTAGCTCAGGTGGAACAATGGGCTGCTGCAGGAACAACTGTGTCTGAAAAAATGATCCAAACCCTCCATGCCCTCGTCATGGCTAATGGCAAAATGAAAGTAAAACCCACCCCCTATCGAGATGGGCAAAACGTCATTCGAGACGGCAGAACGAGGACGATCGTCTATATGCCTCCAGAAGCCAAAGATGTCAGTGGACTCATGAAGGGAATGGTTCAATGGATCGGGAAAAGTGGCGAACTCCCCTGTCCTATTGTCGCTGGGATCTCCCATTACCAATTTGCGACAATCCACCCCTATTATGATGGTAATGGGAGAACTGCTAGGCTGCTCACCACTCTGATCTTACATCTTGGTGGGTATGATTTAAAAGGACTCTATTCTCTAGAAGAATATTACGCACGCCACTTAGGTGCCTACTATGAAGCCATTAATATTGGAGACTCGCATAATTACTATAGAGGGCGAGCTGAAGCTGATATCACAAAATGGATTGAGTACTTTATCGAAGGGATGGCGACTGCCTTTGAGGCTGTTTTGGGTCGGATGGCCGCAGCAGATGCGGAGGGTGCTTCCGATCAAAGTGCCATCCTTCGCAAGCTCGATCCACGACAACGGAAAGTTCTGGAGTTATTTCAAGAATTTGAAACTCTCACAAGCCGTCAAATTGGTGAATTATTTGGCTTTAAACCACGAACAAGCGCCGCGCTATGTGCCACTTGGGTAGACAACGGCTTCTTAAACATCGTTGACCCCTCAAATAGAGGGAGAAAATACAACTTATCAAAGCAATATCAAGAGCTGGTTAAATAAGAGCTTCCATCACGGTCGCTGCGTGCCCCTGGACGCTCTCAAAGGCGATTGTCTTCCACCCAAAGCGCTCGTAATAGATGGGAATGGTCCGATCAAACGCGAAGAGATAGAGCCTTTCAAACCCCATGTTCTTGGCTCTTGCTTGAGCAAACTGGATCAATAGACGACCCACTCCTCTATTTTTGTGGGCAGGATCGACCACAAAAGCCCCAAACCAAGGCGTCAACGAAGAGCCAGGTAGATCGGTGGCTCGCAGCGAACACATCCCCACAGGCTGCCCCTGTACAAATGCGGCAAATGTCTGAGGCAACCCCTCATCCTTCATATGGCCGCGAAACCGCTCTTCCACCTCTTCGATAGTAATTCCTGGTTGCCAAAGTCGCCCCAGCCCCTCTTGCCAGATTCTTGCGAGCACGGGAAGTGCCTCTGGGCGATATTTGAGGAGATCAATTTCAACATTATGCTGACTCAATTGCCTTTCGCAGCCCCCCTCTTGTCTTCTCAAGTGCTTCTGAAGAATAGGGCTGTTTGGATCCCCCAAATACAGGATTTGGCCAAGCTAAGTCAGTGGGGTCACGAGCGATGATATGGATATGGAGCTGAGAAACAACATTGCCTAAAGCGGCCACGTTGATCTTGTAAGGGTGAAAGCAGCGGACCATAGCATGAGAAAGAGCGCTAATTTCTTGCATCAATCTGCCTTGATCCTCAGGGCTCAAGTCGATGATTTCCTTAGCCCCCCACCGCTTAGGCACTAACACAGCCCAAGGAAATAAAGCATTATTCATCAACAACACCTTGGAAAGGGCAAGATCCACCACCTCGACAGTCTCCTCCTTTAAGCGAGGATCCAAAGTGAACTGAGCCTCCATCCTCTTGAGCGCCTCTTCATCTTCCAGCCATTCAAAGGAGTGAAGGAGATGCTCTTTTTGAAAAGCTGCAACGAGAGGGTCAGGCCGCTCAGTCAAAAGGGTTAACCCCTTGAAAAGCATCCCTACAAAACAGATCTCATGCTCCTCGCAAAAGAGCTTCACCGCATTTAAATGCTCGAGTCGATCATCCACCATCACCAAGGTGCTAAAGCGAGGCTCAGGAAAAAAGCGCTCAAGCGCCTCTTTTTTCGATCCTTTGCCCGTGAAAATAATCCCCTCATGAAACGCAGGGCCATTTTCCTCCTTGGCAGCAAAAGGAGAGGCGATCAACAAAGGGGCCTTTGAAAACTCAAGCCCTAGCCCCTTTAACTCCTCAGATCTCCAGGCCTCCGAGGAAGCTATCGGACCACAAGGACCTGTGTCTATCTTCGTCAAGCCATATACGGTAAATTTTTTCTTAAGTTCTCGAAGCATAGAAGGCCAACTGCTATCGAGCAGCATCACCCTTCTCTGAAGGCGCCAACTGCTGATGATCGTTGAGTAATCCTCATAAAGCTCCCTATGCGCCTTGATCTCGTCGATGAGCTGATTAGAGGGGGGACACCTAAATGTCTTAGAAACTGGGGTGATGAGGGTGTCATCGATATCAAAAAAGAGCACGGTATCCGCAGGGAGCTCTCCTAAAAACGAGAGCACCCCAGCTGCCGTCATCACCTCCTTAATCGGAGCTTGTTCTGAGACAGAGATGTTTTGAAGATACTCAACCATCGGCAGTAGTTATAGACTATAACTCACTTTGCATCTTCATGTTTTCTTTTCTTAAATATCCCGCGAGAAATTTCTTTAATGGATGTTTGCTGAAGAAGTCCTCGATGTTGAAAAAATTTCCAGCTAGAAAATTTTTCAGCATTTAATAAGTCAATCGCTATTTCCCCTGTTGCCACATCGACAAACGATAAAACATCTGTTTTGCTTGCCACGATGAGATACCCTTTATTACCGTAAGTCACCTCTTCCATTTTGCAGATGGAGTCGCCAGTCTGGATTTCCCAGGCAATTTTTTTGAGATTGCAATCGAACCTTGCGATCCCCCCAGTTGTACTAATGAGGAAAATACTTCCAAGTGCGAGTGAAGAGCTTTTTATATAGTTAAAATTAATTTTAACAGTGTGCTGTTCTTCTACAAGAGGAGTCTCAAAGCTCTCCTGATCAGCAATTCTTAAAATCAGAGTTTTTTTGTCAAAACAAGAGACAAATGCCATCTGATTGTTTTTCTAC
>JAFEGQ010000110.1 GCA_018239785.1 Verrucomicrobiota bacterium | reverse complement strand
TCTCCTTGCCAGTGGCGTCTCCAGAACTCAATCCGGTAGAGCAGATTTGGCAACAACTGAGGGACAACTGGTTAGCGAACCGTTGCTTCGAAGGCTATGATGCCATTGTGGATGCGTGCTCTAGTGCTTGGAATTGGTTTGTCGATATCCCAAATCGAATACGCCAACTCTGCTCTAGAGATTGGGCTATTTTATGATTTTATTTTTAGGAAATGGTATAAGTTGTTCTGAAAGAGGTTGTTTCTCTATCACGTTTTGAATCCTCTGCGCCTCTGTGTCTCCACGCTACCCAGATTACCATGTGTTTAGCATATGAATCGCTATTCGCCTTCTTTAAGGATATTCTGTATATGTCCTGCTATGGAACGCACAGATTCTCCATCCATCCTCACCATCAACGGGGGCTCTTCGAGCATCAAATTTGCGTTGTTTGAGGTGAGGGATCCGTTCCGGCGGATTTTCGAGGGGGCGATTGAGCGGATTGGATTGCCCGAGGCGACGTTACGCGTGAAAGGCTTGGCTCCAAGACCTGTAGCTGCGAAAGACTCTACAGCAGCAGTGGGCGTGTTGATGGATTGGATCGAGGAGCAAAGCTTGTCCGATGCCTTGATTGCAGTGGGACATCGCGTTGTGCATGGCGGGCCTAAGTATAGCAAAGCCACGCGCATCACTGCAGAAATGGTGGAGGAGCTGCGGGCTTTGCAGCCCCTCGATCCCGAGCATATGCCAGAGGCCATTTTATTGATTGAGGCGTTCTCTCGCCGCTTTCCCCAATTGCCTCAAGTGGCCTGTTTCGACACAGCTTTTCATCATGACCTGCCACGCTTGGCTAAACTGCTGCCGATCCCCCGCCGCTATGAGGCGCAAGGGATACGGCGGTATGGTTTCCACGGATTGTCGTATGAGTTTCTCATGGGAGAATTAGCTCATCCAAAGGGGCGCGTCATCTTTGCCCACCTCGGCAATGGGGCGAGCTTGGCTGCTGTATTGGATGGCAAATCGATCGATACAAGCATGAGTTTTACCCCAACAGGGGGGATCCCCATGAGCACCCGCTCAGGCGACCTCGACCCTGGATTGGTGGGGTATTTAGCGACTCTTGAGGGGCTAGATGCCAAACAATTCAATGAGATGTTCAATTTTCACTCCGGGCTTTTGGGCATCTCAGAGACGAGTTCCGATATGCAGGAGCTGCTCAGTCGGGAAGCGGAGGATGTGCGGGCAGCTGAAGCCATTGCGCTGTTTTGTTACCAAGTGAAGAAATGGATCGGCGCGTTTGCAGCTGCGTTAGGGGGGCTGGATCTCTTGGTGTTTGCTGGAGGCATTGGAGAGAATGCGCCGCTGATACGGGCTCGAATTTGCAAAGGGATGGAATTCCTTGGCATCGAACTCGCAGACAAGCTAAATGATGCAAATGAGGGTGTGATTTCTTCTGCAACTAGTCGAGTGGTTGTTCAGGTCATGCATACGGATGAAGAATGGATGATCGCTAAGACGGTAGCTCGCATTTTTGCGCGCTGATGTGTAAGGACGCAAGTAATTTTCTCTGTGGCTTCTGTGATCTCTGTAGTCGTTAATTTTGTTTTTTAAACTCTTCTGGATATATGAAAATGGCCTGATTTCGTGCCCTTTGGGCGCAAAATCAGCTCAAGCTCTCTAGATAATATTTGACTTAAATAACCAAACGTCAAACTATGAGCATGTCGTATCAACACATCCCTCGAAACTACTGGAAACAACGCATTAGATCTCTTTCGAAATTCATAGTTGGCTCTCAAAGCAAGAAAAGGGCAGTGAATAGCAGCTGAAGCATTAGGTCAGCTACGTAAAAATCTCGGGCTGCTCACCCTTCCGCGCTATT
>JAFEGQ010000010.1 GCA_018239785.1 Verrucomicrobiota bacterium | reverse complement strand
GCGAAGACCAGGCCCTTTGCGATCAGTATTTTCCTCAAGAGGCGCTGCTGCAGCGCGCTCGCGCCCTTGCACAAGAGAATAAGAATGTCGAATCGGCGAAGGCATATGAGGAATATTTAGCCGAAGTTCCTTCTGCGGATCCGCAAGTGAAGCTGGAGTATGCCGAGCAGCTGACCTATGCGCGCCGAGAAGGGGAAGCCATTCCGATTTTCCAAGAGTTGATCAAGAGTGGCGATAACTCTGATCGAGTGAAGCGGGGCCTTGCCCTCGCTCTATCGTGGAGCGGGCGGTGCGGCGAAGACCAGGCCCTTTGCGATCAGTATTTTCCTCAAGAGGCGCTGCTGCAGCGCGCTCGGGCTCTTGCGCAAGCGAATAAGAATGTCGAATCAGCACAGGTGTATGGGGAATATCTGCTGAAAAACCCCTCTGCGCCTCCGGAAGTGGATTTAGAGCATGCCGAGCAGCTGACCTATGCGCATCGCGAGGGAGAAGCGATTCCGATTTTCCAAAAGTTGATCAAGGGTGGAAATGATTCTGACAGGGTGAAGCGTGGTTTGGCCCTCGCTCTATTGTGGAGCGGGCGGTGCAGCGAAGATCAGGCCCTTTGCAATCATTATTTTCCTGAAGAGGCGCTGCAGGGGCGCGTTCCCACCCTTGCGCAAGAGAGTAAGCATGTCGAGTCGGCCAATGAGAATCCCACATGTGCTTGCCCTGTATTGGTGGGTTTACTTGAAGAGGCGCGGGGCGCGGCGCAGCGGAATGAGAATGCCAAAAGCGCTGAGCTCTTTAGTCGCTATATGGACCAATTGACTGTTCATGGAAGGCAGGTAAAGCGGGAGTATGCCGATCAACTGACCTATTCGAAGCATGAGGCGGCAGCGATTGCAATTTATGAGGAGCTGCTGAAAGACCCCAAGCTAGAGAAAGATGAGCGGCGCCAGGTGATGCTTGGCTTAGCTCTTGCATGGCGTTGGGAGGGGAAATTTGACCGCGCTCGCACCCTTTATCGGGAGGTGTTACGCCAAAATCCTCAAGATGAGGGAGCTAAGCGGGGACTAGAGGATGCCGATCTCGATGAGGCGCGCCACGCAGCTGCCCATGATTTAAACGCAGAATCAGCTGCTCTCTTTGGACACTTTATTGAGCGCTATCCCCACCGAAGACTGGAAGTGTTGCGCGAATATGGAGATCAACTTGTCTTTTCCCAAAGAGCGCACTGTGCCATCCCTCTTTTCCAAGAGCTTCTTGAGCAGCCTCTTGAAGAGAAAGAAAGAAGGTTCGTGTGGCTCTCTTTAGGGCTTGCCTACCGTTTTTCTGAGCAGTATGGATTTGCCTACTGCGTTTATGAACATCTTCTAAAAATTAATTGCAGAGATGCTGCTGCTTTGGTGGGGCGTGGTTCATGTTTTCAACATTGGGAGATGCTCGATGAGGCAGCTTGCGATTTTAACGCTGCCGTTTGCTCCGACCCTCAATTGAAAGAGGCAAAAGTAGACTTGGCTAGAGTCGAGAGTTGGCGTCGCCGTTACCGAAGGGCGAGGGGATTGGCGAGGTGTGTGTTGCAAGAGCATCCCGAGGATCAAGATGCGATTGAAATCAACGCGCTCAATGAGCAAGAGATGGGCCTTGGTGATTGCGGGATGGGTCCTGTCATCCGTTTTCTGCGCTGTCATCCAGAGAACAAAAGAATGCGCCATTTAGCAGCTCAAATGCATTACTGGAATGCCCCTGAGACGAATATTTTTTTTGATAACACTCAGCGATCCAATCAGACACTTGTCGCTCATTTGGCTTACTCCCAAGGAAATACCTTTTGTTGGGGACGCACCCTATTGCAAGGGGTGATGGACTGTTATTGGTATAGAGACATTGATCTCAACCCGACAAAGGCAGATCTCTTTCAACCCGCTTTGTTTGGTCACCATCAGTTCAATTCGACATGGGCTCTTACAGGGTGGGGCGGGATTGATATTATCAGATGTTCTGGTGATTTTCCCTCTTTTGTCATTCCTGTTTACGACATTTGGGCGACTTATAGTCCGATCGACTGGTTTACTGCATGGTTCGGTTCTCGCCACCGTGTCTATGACGATATTACTTCGATTTCTGAAGGGACCACATTCACAACGCTCAGTGCGAGTGTTGCGCAATATCTTTCTGAGCCTTTAAAGCTTGGATTCTCAGCAGAACAACAATGGGTTTCTGACGGCAATAGAGGGTTTCAGGGGATCGCTTTATTAGAAAGGCGTTTTTCCAAGAGCCCTTATGTTTTCTTCGGTTTGCGCTACAAAAATCTTGGTTTTCGTAAGCAGCCGAAGGGCGCCGGCTACTTTGATCCTTCGGCCTTTCATCAGACTGTTGCGACCGCAAGAATTTACGGAAATATAGAGGAGAAGATCTATTACAATTTCTCTGGTTCTTACGGGTATCAAGTGGAGAAGCCAGGAGGAGGAAGAGGGACTTGGGATGTCAACCTCTCAGCAACATGGGAGGTCACTTGCAGGCTCCTTGTGACCGTATTTTTTGGGCATTTCAGCTCTGATCAAACCATTAACAATGGCTTTGCAAGTACGACTGCAGGGGGAAATATTAAATGGCGCTGGTAAAGGGACGACATGTCCTGCTCTACCTTCACTCTCCCCATTTGCGCGAAACTGTTCCCCGAGTTTTGAAACAAGCCGGTTATGAGTTCTCTATGGTCGAAAACGAGGCAGAATATCGAGCGTGTTTAGGCTCCCACGACATCGACTTTATTATGAGCGATTACAAGGTCGACCTCGACGTTGAACGGGGAATTGTCAAAAGGCGTTTTCGAGGGCAAGTCGAGATGATCCCCTTCCTTTTTATTGGAGAGGAGAAAGATCTCCCCACCCCTGCTTGCATGCGGTTAAGTGAGGAGATACAGCCAGATGCCCTCCTCCATCTGATCCATAAGATCGAAGAAGAGGCTCAACAAAAAAATCAGAACTATCAAGGCAAAAGGGGCTTTTATCGAGAGCACACATTGCTTGGAGCGGTCAAACGCAAGATGCATCGGATGAAACGGGGAGAAGAGACAGGGGCGCTTGCTGTTTTGTCGCTATCTGAGATGCCTTCCTTAGTTCAAGAATATGGGCCGACTCTCGAAAAATTATTAACGTTCAATGTGTTATCTTTGATTGAAGCAGATGGAGCAAATGATGAGCTCGTTGGATATTTGGGAAACGGCGTTTTTTTGCTCTTTTGCCCCAATTTACAGGGGGCTGAGGTCTTCCAACGACTCACTCAGTTGCGCCGCCGTTTAATTTTATTTCGTTTTGCTTTGTACAACCGCTTTCTCTTCCTCACTCCTCACATTGGCTTCGCACCGCTCAAGAGTGGGGCTTCGAGCGAAGATTTGCGCAGCGAGGCTTTTGCAGCCATGGACCTAGCGATTGTCGAAGATGCCCCTATGCCTGTTGCGTATCAGTCGCACATGCGTTCTATGGCCGCCAGTCGGAGGATTCCTGCAGT
>JAFEGQ010000109.1 GCA_018239785.1 Verrucomicrobiota bacterium | reverse complement strand
GAGCACGAAGAGGGGAAGGTGGTCACTTACGAGTACCTTCCCAACACCAACCTCGTCACAGCCAAACTCACCTATGAAGGGTCTAAAGTTGTATTGCGGGAACTAGCCCGCTACGATGAGTGCAACAACCTCATCGAGAAAATCGAAGATCACAAGATCACCCGCTACCATTTGCGGCAAACAGCTCCATTTCTCCATCTTCCCGAATCCATTGAAGAACTTTGCGATCAAGGGCTTCTCAAGCGCACTCACCTCGCCTACGATGAGAGGGGAAATGTCGTTCGGGAAACGGTCTACGGCGCCGATGGGCATCTCGCCTATGCCATTGATAGAGAATACAACGAACGAGGCGACATCCTTTCGGAGATAAACCCCCTTGGACAGCGCGCCACCTATTCTTACGATGAAAGGGGGAGGCTCATCACAACACAACCCTTCTCCAACAGACTCACCACAACCAACTTCTATGACCTACAGGGGCGCCTTCTCCAAAGCACCGATCATGGGGATGAGGGGACGGTCCACACCACTTCTTACTCCTATGATTTCAAAGACCGCTGCACACAAAAAACAGACCCTCTTTCTAACATCACCTCCTACATTTACGATCCTCTGACCGATAAACCCCTTCAAATCAATCAATCCCAAATCCTCACTTCTTCAACCTACGACGCCCTGGGAAGAGAGATTTCCAAAACCGATGCCAATGGGAATATAACGACAACCACCTACAACCAGGAAAAAGTTTACGATCCCCACGGCAACTTGATCTCCCAAGCAGATCAGGTCTATGTCGATGGGCGCAAGACAGGGCTACAAATCATTCGCTATGCCTACACACCCACTCATCATATCGAACGCTTGACACGCGCCTTTGGCACAAAAGAGGCCCGCACCACCTCCTACACCTCCACTCCTTCAGGGCGTTTAGCGACGAAGACCACTCCTAACGGAAAAACCCTTTCTTACAGTTACTCCCCTTTAGGCTTTTTGACAGAACGTCGCTCTTCTGATGGAGCCATCTCTCACAGCTTTATCTATAATAAATTAGGGAGACTCATCTCAGCTATCGATGAGGTACAAAACATCGCTATTGATCGAGAGGTCGATTCCTTTGGCAATGTGCTAAGAGAGCGCTTTCCCTCTGGCTTAGAGGTAAAGAAGGAATACGATGCGTTGGATCGCCCCCTCTCTTTGACCCTTGGTCAAGAGGGGGTGGTCTTCTACTCGTATGATCCTCTCTATTTGAGGAAAGTTGAGCGCTATTCGCCAACTGGTCAGCTGCTCTACACCCATGAGCGCAAGGGCTATGATTTGAGTGGCAACCTCACCTGTGAGGAGCTAATCGGCGGTGTAGCTCAAGTCCGTTATACTACAGATCAATGTGGGAGAAACGAGTCCCTCGTTTCTCCCTATCTCTCACAACAGTGTCGTTACGATGGTTGTGGGAACCTCGTGGGGTGCGACGAAGAGGAAAGCCACACCTACACCTATGACGCTCTTTCACAGCTCACCTCAGAGATATCCAAGAGCAACGCTCAAGTTTATCAATACGATTCTCTACACAACCGTCTGGCAAAGAACGAGGAGGCCTATCGCTACAATTCCCTCAATGAACTCACGCAAGTCAAGTATGATCTAAACGGCAATCAGCTCGTGTCTGGAGAGTGGGAGTTAGTTTACGATCCTTTGAATCAGCTCATCGAGGCGAAGAGGGGAGGCAGGAGTCTCCAATTTGTCTATGACCCGTTCGGGAGGAGATTAAGTGCAACCATCAAAGAAGGGGGCACTCAGGCAAGAGAAGAGTATCTCTATGATGGCCAAGAGGAGATTGGCTCTT
>JAFEGQ010000108.1 GCA_018239785.1 Verrucomicrobiota bacterium | reverse complement strand
GAGAGTTTCAACGGAAAATTTCGAGAAGAATGTCTCGACCAAAACGCATTTAGCAAGCTGAAAGAAGCCCAGAAAATTGCTGAGGAATGGGGAGCCTACTACAATAACGAACGTCCTCACAGCGCTTTAGGGTATAAATCGCCCAAGGAGTTTGCTCAAGAAGAGGAAGAAAATTTTGCGATTTCGACGAAGAAATAGGGAATGTCTACTTTAGAACGGACAACTTTCGGGGGCAGGTCAATCGGCACAAGCCTCCGTAAAAAAGACACTCAAGAAGCGCACCTATTGAATGTTGTCTCTTCGTCAGATCCTCAGGAGCTGGAAACAAAGATCAAGACTCTGCGCGAGAAAGTAGAGGAAGAAATCCGTAAAGATCCTTCTGCCCTCTTGATTGGCTTAGGGATCCGCTACATGACCCCTGAAGGCTCCGCAGGCGCGATTTGGGGAGAAGAACAAGAGAATGCACCTATCCGCCAATCAAGTGCTTCGACTAAGTCGGATCAAATCAACATGTCCCTCGAAACCGATAACCCAATCTTCCAAGCTATTATCCCTCAAAAATCACTCAATGCGATGCAAGAACATCTGAGTAAAAATTGATCTATTATTTGTAGGCGAGTAGAAGCGCTTCGGCGAGGTTTTTGACCTTTGGATTCCGCGTGCTGCTCACCTCTGTCGATAAAGCCAGCCCCTCTGCCCGCTCTCCCAGCTGAAAAAGGGCCTTTGCTTTGTTCAGCTTCGTTACATCACTTTTGGGATCAATCGCAAGAGCCCGATCACACATGTCGATCGCTCCACGAAAATTCCCCAGTTGGAGATAAAGGGCTCCAAGTGTCTGTAAATCATAGAGATTCGAAGGCTTTAAGCTGACAATCGCCTCAAAAAACACAAGAGCCCGTGCATAAAGCCCTTGGCGCAGGTAGTTATACCCTGTAAAACGCAAGTCGAGGATCTGCTCCTCATTCCACCCCAACAGATCTAACCAGTCGATTTGTGCCATAGATTATCCTGCAAGGACGCTCCCCATTTGGGCTTTAGCGTAAAGAATTTCTTGATTATCTTGCCTCGTTTGCTCAATCACCGCAGCAATCCTCCTCCCCGCGAGCTCCTCATTGGGATCAGGGGCCTCCCCTAAACGGGCAATGGCCTCCATCACCTTCTTGTGATCTGCCATCCGCTTTTGCTGGGGTCCTAAAGTCGCAGCCTCCAAAGAAGAGGCTCTGCGGTACGAATCGTAGTCAGGAGGGGCCTCAAAAAGAGCGGTCGTTGTCTTGATTTGCAGTCCAAAAAGGGACTGCCAAAGAGGCACTTGTTGTTGAGTTTGAGAGACATTGGCGGCCATTGCCGCTGAAGACTCGATCGGCCCCACCATCCCTTCAGCAACAAAAGAGTCATAAGATTGTTGCCGGATGGCATACTCATTGCTTGCTCCTTCGGGAATATTGTAAACAGTAATAGCAACCATGAGGACCTCTCTTCATCTTGATGTTAGAGACTTAAAAAATTAATTAATAACTTAAACTTAAAGTGCTGATGTTCAAAGAACACATTCCTGTTTTGCTTAAAGAAGTGACCTCCTTCTTCGCGGACCAACAGATCGAGCGGTTTGTCGATGGGACGTTGGGATTGGGGGGGCATGCCCATGCACTCCTCGACGCTCACCCCGAAATGTTTTTGTTGGGGATCGACAAAGATGCCGATGCGAGGAAAATCGCTGGAGAGAGACTAGCTCCCTTTGGGGAGAGGGTCGAAATCATTGGGGGAAGCTTTGCCGAGCTCCCTTGGGAAGAGGTCGATGGGGTCTTGCTCGATCTAGGAGTCTCTTCCCTCCAATTGGATCGAGAGGAGAAGGGGTTTTCCTTTAAGCCAGGCTCCCCCCTTGACATGCGGATGGATCACAGCCAAGAGCTCACGGCGGCCCAGCTCCTCAATACCTGGTCACAAGAAGAGCTCGCAGCGATCTTGCGCTCTTACGGGGAGATTGAGCGCTCCACAAGGGTTGCAGAGGCGATCGTCAAGGGAAGACCTTTTCACTTCGCAGGAGAACTTGCCGAAGCACTTCAAGGGATCGCCAGATCTCCTCGCGGGAGAAAGATCCACCCAATGACCCTGATTTTTCAAGCGCTGCGCATTGCAGTAAACGACGAACTAAAGCAGCTGAAAAAGGGGCTTTTGCGAGCCATTGATCGGCTAAACAGTGGAGGGCGTTTGGCTGTGATCAGCTTCCACAGCCTAGAAGATCGGATCGTCAAGGAGATGTTCAAGCACCAAGCTGCCTCTTTTGAAAGCGACCCTACCGATCCTTTGAGGGGGCGCAAAGATAAAGACCCTACCGTCAACCTTCTGACAAAAAAGCCGATCACTGCCTCGATTGAGGAGCTCAAAAGCAATCCGAGGGCACGCAGCGCCAAATTGCGCGTGGTGGAGAAGCGATGATCTGGCGGCTCCTCTTTTGCGTACTTATCAGCAGTTTCGCCCTCTACCGCTATGTTAACATGGGCAACGAACTGACGAGCTTGCGCCTACGGCTGCCAGAACTTGCAGAAGAGCTCTTGGTGCAACAAGAAAAAAATGCCACCTGGAGCTACGAGGTGGAGTATGCCGAAAGCCCTGTCCGCCTATTACACCTCTCTCGCTCCCCCGAATTTAGCCACCTTAAGTACCCTTATATTGACGAAATCATAGAAATCGAATGAAACGCTTTGTAGGGCTCGCCATTGGAGTCTTTGCTCTTTTTAGCTTGTTGATCGTCCAGTTTTACCGTTTGCAGATCCTCCAACACGAACAGTGGGCGGCTCTTGCGGAAAAACAGCATGTAGGGCTCCTCTATGAACCCTTTGCCAGAGGCACCTTTTGGTCCAATACATCGGTGAAAAAAGGGCATCCCCCCAAACAGCAACCCCTTGTCTGCGACATTCCGAAATGGCACTTGCACCTCGATCCCCTCTCGATTCCGCAAGAGCACAAAGAGGCCCTTGCCATCGAGTTGGAGAAGATTTTAGGCATCGATACGCGGCAAGAGATGGGAAAAAAATCGCGCAATCGAAGAGTCGCCATGTGGTTAGATCGCCCCACCTACGATCAGGTGCTTGAGAGGTGGTTTGCTTTTGCTAAGGAACACCACATTGCGCGCAATGCCCTCTTTTTCGACAAAGACTACCAGCGCTCTTACCCCTTTGGCCCCCTTTTAGGACAAGCCCTCCACACGATTCGAGATTTCAAGGATGAACAAACTCAACAAGGAATCCCCACAGGGGGATTAGAGGCCTACTTCAACTCCTATCTCCAAGGAAAAAGGGGCAAGCGGCTGCGCGAAAGGACTCCTCGCCATCCGCTCGATTTAGGCAAAGTGATTGTAGAGCCCGAAAATGGGGCTGACATCACCCTCACGATCAACCATGTGCTCCAAGCCATTGCCGAAGAGGAGGTCGAAAAAGGGGTGCAGACCTGTGGAGCAAAAGCCGGTTGGGCGATTGTGATGGAGCCAAAAACGGGGCAAATTCTCGCACTTGCCCAATATCCCGCCTTCTACCCAGAACGCTATCGGGACTACTTCAATGATCCCAAATTAGCTCCTCATGCTCTTGTCCAAGGGATCACCTTCGCCTTTGAGCCAGGCTCTCCGATGAAGGCCATCACAGTCGCCATCGCCCTTAAAGCCAATCAAGAACTTCTTGGCATGGGAAAGTCCCCCCTTTTTTCCCCTGACGAGAAAATTCCCACGCGCGATGGGCGTCTTCCAGGAAGATCTAAACCCCTTACCGATGTGAAGGCCCACAGCTACTTGAACCTCAACATGGCGATCCAAAAGTCATCGAATATCTATATGGCCCGTTTGATGCAGCGGATCATCGAAAAAATGGGGGACCACTGGTACTACGAGCAGCTGAAAACCTGTTTTGGCTTTGGAGAGCCCACAGGGGTGGAATTACCTGGAGAAAGTTCCGGATTTTTGCCCAAAATCCAAGGCCACTATTCGGGAGGAAGACCTCATTGGTCAAAAGCGACCCCCTACTCTCTGGCCATGGGCTATAACCTCCTCGTCAACAGCTTCCAGATGCTGCGCGCCTTTAATGTGATCGCCAGCGGGGGCTACTTGGTCGAACCCAGGCTCGTGCGCCAAATCACCAAAGGAGAGGAGGTGCTCTTTGACCTCGATACCTACTTAGCCGCACATCCCCCTCAAAAAAAGATCGACCCAAAAATCTGCGCGCGGGTCGTCGAGGGGATGCAATATTCAACGCAAAGCGGAGGCACAGCTCGCCGTGCGAATATTCCTGGATTCACGGAGGCGGGGAAAACGGGGACGTCCGAAAAAATTGTCAACGGTCAGTATTCCAAGACCGTTCACTTCACCAATTTCATCGGCTTTGTCCCAGCAAAGCTGCCAGAGCTTGTCATCCTCGTCGCCATGGATGAGCCGGAATACAAATTTATCCCAGGGGTCGGCAGCAGGCACCATGGAGGGGGGTGCGCTGCTCCTGTGTTTTGTGAAATTGGGCGCCGGTGTTGCGCTTACTTAGGGATCAAACCCGATGATCCCGATGAGACCCATTGGAAAGAAGAAGTTGCTCACTTGCAGGAAATCTACAAAGCTTGGAATGATCCCCACTCATCGTGAAGCTCAAAAAGCTACTAACTTCTCTGAGAGTAGACCAGGTCAAAGGACCTCAGAATACTGAAATCACGGGAATCTGTTCCGATTCCCGCAGGGTATCCCCTGGCAATCTCTTTGTCGCTCGCAAAGGGCTAAAAAGCGATGGGAGCCGCTACATCTGCGATGCCATCGCAGCGGGGGCCACTGTCATTGCGACTGACCTTTTCGACCCCTCTTTGCGCTCGGTGACCCAGGTGATTTCTCAGAATTTAGTGACTTTGGAAGCCGATTTGGCCGCTGAATTTTACGGCTATCCAAGCAAAGAGCTCTTCACCGTAGGGATCACAGGGACGAATGGAAAAACCTCGATCACCTATTTCATTAAATACCTTTTCGATGCCCTTGGAGTCCCCTGTGGCCTGAGCGGCTCTATCGAAACCATTGCAGGGCATTGGCGCTATAGTTCTACCCATACGACTCCCAACTCCACAGCACTCCAAAAACTCTTGCGGGAGATGGTGATGCAAGAGTGTCAAGCAGCGGTGATGGAGGTCTCCTCTCACGCTTTAGATCAGCAACGGACCCGCAACGTCGATTTCGACGTCGCCATTTTCACCAATTTCACCCAAGACCACCTCGATTACCACGGCTCGATGGAAAATTACCTCCAAGCGAAGCTCAAGCTCTTTCACGACGCAAAATCGGCCCTAATCAATCTCGATGACCCGCAGGCAGAGCGTTTTTTTCAAGCCTGTGGCTGCCCTGCCATCTC
Organism: Verrucomicrobiota bacterium; assembly: GCA_018239785.1. Taxonomy (GTDB): domain Bacteria; phylum Chlamydiota; class Chlamydiia; order Chlamydiales; family JAFEGQ01; genus JAFEGQ01. The sequence goes on along the minus strand of JAFEGQ010000108.1, from coordinate 1,565 downwards.
TTATGGACTTTCTCCAGAGGCAAATTTGCGCGCAGAAGATCTCAAGTTATCCATCCACGGCTCGAGCTTTTTGCTCCATGGGATGCCCTGCCACATTCCCCATATCGGCCCTTTCAACGTCTCTAATTGGCTAGCAGCTGTTGGAGCTGCCCTTTTAAGGGGCTTTTCCTTCGAGGAGATCTTGCCGCTTCTCCCCTCTGCTCCTCCCGTGCCTGGACGCCTTGAGCGGATTGTCAATCCTCAAGAACTCTCCATCTTTGTCGACTACGCCCACACCCCTGATGCCCTTGCGAAGGTGTTGGAGATCTTGCAGCAACTCAAAAGGGGAAAATTGTTTGTCGTCTTTGGCTGTGGAGGAGATCGCGATGCGCTGAAGCGCCCTTTGATGGGAAAAATTGCCTCCACATGGGCTGATGAGGTGATCATCACCTCGGACAACCCCCGAACAGAAGATCCCCAAAAAATCATCGACGCGATCTTACTCGGTGTTGATCGAGAAGCCACAGTGATTGTGGACCGCAAAGAGGCCATTGCTACGGCCATTTCTCGCATCACTCCAAAAGACACCCTTCTCATCGCTGGGAAGGGGCATGAGCCCTATCAGATCATCGGCCACGCACACCTCCCTTTTGATGATCGACAGATCGTGCGTCAAATTTGCGGTGAAAATCTCCCATGAAAAAAGCCCTTCTTCTGCTTCTTTTGGCTCTCACGAGTTGCGCTAAGCGGACAACTCAAGATGACATGACTTGCTATTCTCGCCCACAAATGCCCCCCGTCTTGATCGTGTTAGATGCTGGACATGGAGGGCACGACCCTGGTGCGATTGGAGTCGATACAAAAGCTCAAGAGAAGGATTTAGCTCTCCAGACCACCACCTTGACCAAACGCCATCTTGAGCGGATGGGCTATCAAGTGCATCTCACTCGCTCTGGCGATACCTTTATTCCCCTCAAAGAACGGGCTGCGATTGCCAATCGACTAGAGGCAGCCCTCTTTGTGAGCATTCACTACAATGCTGCCAAGAACAAGGAAGCAAAAGGGGTAGAAGTCTACCATTACCTTTCCTCGGAAGAAACTGAGAGGGATCCCCCTTCCAAACAAGCCGCTCAACTTGTTCTTGAGCGGGTCATTCGGTACACGCACGCCCCCTCCCGAGGGGTTAAAAAAGCCAATTACGCCGTGTTGCGCCATACCACCATGCCCGCCCTCCTCATTGAAGGAGGCTTTGTCTCCAATCCCGAAGAGCTCGCACGGCTCAAAGACCCCAAGTATCTCAATGCGATCGCTTGGGGCATTTCTCAAGGAATTAATGAATATTTTCTTGAAAAGTACCGCCCTCACTACTGCTCCCACTAGAGCCCTTCAAGCTTGCATTTTTTTCTGTTTTCTCTATTTATTTTAAAGGTTATTTAACGACTGAAAATCAATATAATAGATCTCTTTCGAAATTCAATCATGTCAGTTGTCAAGATTAGGTGGCTGGCACTTGGCATAAAGGTAAGTAAGGTAGAAGTCTCGGGCTGCTCGTTTGCGCTGCGTTGGCACTTGCGCAAAAGTCGCAG
>JAFEGQ010000107.1 GCA_018239785.1 Verrucomicrobiota bacterium | reverse complement strand
TAGCTCAGGATCTATCCGCTTAGCAGCGTAACGCCAAGGATTAAAGACCTTCTCATAAGTCTCGAGAGGCTCGCCAAAGGCACTGTAGGCATAGCTATTGACGACCTTTTTCATCTTTAAGTCGAGGAGATGGCGAACATTTCCTTGGACGTCAATCACAGGGGCAAAAGGTTTGCCATCGACCTCGATGGCAATTGTTGAAGGAAAGCTCCCCTTTGTGCTTTTCCCTAAGATTTTGAGATTTTGAACCTCAAGGTCTGGGGTAAAAGAGCCAATCTCCTCTTGGCCATCATAGAGATACTCTTCTCTTGCCTGAGTGCCCCCTTCTTTGATGGTTGCACTTAATCTCCTCCCGAACGGGTCATAGGCAAATTGGAGACTCCTGCCTCCCCTCTTCGCCTCGATGAGCTGATTCAAAGGGTCGTAAACTAACTCCCACTCTCCAGACACGAGCTGATTGCCGTTTAGATCATACTTGACTTGCGTGAGTTCATTGAGGGAATTGTGGTGATAGGTCTTCTCGTTCTTGCTTAAGCGGTTATGGAGAGAATCGTATTGATAAACTTGAGCGTTGCTCTTGGAAACCTCCGAGGTGAGCTGTGAGAGGTCATCGTAGGTGTAGGTGTGATTTTCTTCTTCGTCACAAGCCACGAGGTTCCCGCAACCATCATAATGGCAATGCTGTGAGAAGTAGGGAGAAACGAGGGACTCCTTTCTCCCGCATTGATCTGTGGTATAGCTGATTTGGCCAAGATCGCCAATGAGCTCTTCACAAGTGAGATGGCCACTCAAATCATAGCCCTTGCGCTCATGGGTGTAGAGCAGTTGGCCAGTTGGCGAGTAGCGCTCCACCTTCCTCAAATAGAGAGGATCATAAGAGTAGAAGACCGCCCCCTCTTGACCAAAGGTCAAAGAGAGGGGGCGATCCAACGCGTCATACTCTTTCTTTACCTCTAAGCCAGAGGGAAAGCGCTCTCGTAGCACATTGCCAAAGGGATCGACCTCCCGATCTATGGCGATGTTTTGCACCTCATCGACAGCTGAGGTAAGCCTCCCCAATTTGTTGTAGGTAAAGCTGTGAGAGATGGCTCCATCAGAAGAGCGGCGCTCTGTCAAAAAACCTAAAGGGGAATAATTGTAGGAAAGGGTTTTTCCGTTAGGAGTGGTCTTCGTCGCTAAACGCCCTGAAGGGGTGTAGGTATAGGAGGTGGTGCGGGCCTCTTTTGTGCCAAAGGCGCGCATCAAGCGCTCAATATGGTGAGTGAGTGTATAGGCATATCGAGTGATCTGCAAGCCTGTCTTTCTCCCATCGACATAGACCTGATCTGCTTGGGAGATCAAGTTGCCGTGGAGATCGTAAACTTTTTCCTGAAGGAAGAGAGGGATTCTCTCAGGACTAAAACGCTCTTCTTTGACGAGGCGATAGTGCGCATTATATGTCTTGACAGTGCTCACTTGGAGGGGATTGGTGTGGATGACTTGAAGAGTTTTTTCCAACTCATGATAAACCGTTGTGGTAGAAGAGCCTGTTGGATCGCGATGTTCGATGAGTCGGTTAAAGGGGTCATAGACAAATGTCTCAACGGCTTGCTGTCCATTGATATTGCGGATGATTTCACTTCGATTGCCAGCTGCGTCATAACTGTAATCGATGAGATAAAGCAGCTGGCCTGAGGCATCAGTCTTAGAGACCTGGACGACGCGGTCGAGAAGATCCCGTTTGTAATAGGTGATGAGGGTGTTTTTGCCATTGTGCTGGGTAAGAGTGGAGAGCCTGCTCAACGGGTCATATGCATACTCTGTTTTTCTTCCGCAGCGCGAAGTTTGGATTTTCCTCCCCGCGCCATCGTAGAGGTACTTTGTGATGTGCCCCTCTTTGTCGGTTTCCTGGATAAGAAGTGGTCCATCGTAAGTAAAGGTCTCTTCGGCGATTTGGCCTTGGAAATGGTAGGTTTTTTGAAGGACTCTTCCTAAAACATCCCGCTGATAGTTGATACTTAACCCTTCTTGGTCAATATGGCTAATGAGCTCACCACTTTTTGAATAGTGAAATGTCTCTTTACTCCCATTGGGATGGATGATCTCTAAGGGCAAGCCATAGGCGTTGTAGGTGGTTGTCGTTGTATTCCCGTTGGCATCGGTTTTGGAAATTTCTCTTCCAAGGGCGTCGTAGGTTGAAGAAGTGAGGATTTGAGATTGATTGATTTGAATGGGCTTATCGGTCAAAGGATCGTAGACATAGGAGGTGGTGTTAGAAAGAGGATCTGTTGTTTGTGTGCACCGGTCTTTGAAATCGTAAGAGTAAGAGGTGGTATGCACAGTCCCCTCATCCCCATGATCTGTGCTTTGGAGAAGACGCCCCTGTAGGTCATAGGAGCTGGTTGTGGTAAGTCTGTTGGAGAAAGGTTGAGTCGTCGTTCGCCTCCCCTTTTCATCGTAGGAATAGGTGGCGCGCTGTCCGAGGGGATTTGTCTCCGAAAGAAGGTCGCCTCGTTCGTTGTATTCTCTATCAATGGCATAGGCGAGCTTCCCATCGGCGCCGTAGACCGTTTCTCGAACGACATTTCCCCTCTCATCGTAGGTGAGGTGAGTGCGCTTAAGAAGTCCTTGATCGCAAAGTTCTTCAATGGATTCAGGAAGATATAGAAATGGAGCTGTTTGCCGCAAATGATAGCGGGTGATCTTGTGATCCTCGATTTTCTCGATGAGGTTATTGCACTCATCGTAGCGGGCTAGTTCCCGCAATACAACTTTAGACCCTTCATAGGTGAGTTTGGCTGTGACGAGGTTGGTGTTGGGAAGGTACTCGTAAGTGACCACCTTCCCCTCTTCGTGCTC
>JAFEGQ010000106.1 GCA_018239785.1 Verrucomicrobiota bacterium | reverse complement strand
TCCCAGATTGATCTTTGGGGATTAGAGTCAGAGCGGCCCTGCTCTAGAACCATCGGTTGGTTTCAGGAGAAACTCGCAGAACATTGCATGTTGCCTGGGTGGAAGTTAAGGGAGAAATGGATGAGGGAGGGGGCTAAACGCCAAGGGAAAGAGCCACGGGAGGATGCGATTCATCCCGAACCTAGGGTGGTCGAGGTAGAGAAATCTGAACGCTCATCTAAGATAGCCTTTTTTTCGACGCTGGGGATTCTTACCTCTGACGAAGACGCCGATGAAATTCTGAAAAATTTTTCTCGGAAATACACGGGTTTCCCTCTTGAAATGGTCACTAATCCCTCTTGCGGTTTGCTAGGAGATCTCCTTTACTCTGCGGCTTATTTGTGTGGAAAAGAGCACCCTGCCGTCCCGTTAACGGTCAAATATCTCATGGAGCGTTTGGGCTCGATGGACCCAGAAGCCCGGCTACATTGGCTTTCATTTAGCCAAGGGACTGAGCTTGCTAAACAAACGCTCGCCCTCTTAGGGCCAGAATACAAGTCGAGGATTTGTGTTTGGGCTATGGGAGGACCGGTTAGTATCAAAGACGATGACCTCTACTTTGTCTGCAATTATCGTTGCCTCAACGATGTTGTCGCGTGGATGGGAGGATCTTGGTATGAGCTTTGCTTTAACAACGTAGAGTACCTTGGTATTGGCAGCTACTGGCCCCCTCTCATTGGGGATCATCGAATTCAGGGCGGCTTGTATGAAAGACAGTACGAAATTTTAGTCCAAGAAGTGCTTAAGGAGGCCGCGTGATATTGCGATTTGCTGTTATTTTGTTGATTGCGTTCGCTTGCCTATTTTTTCAGAGTTGCGGTCATAAAGATATTTCTTATGTTGAGCCTTATAAACAAGAGCTGGGAAAGCAGTACGAAATAAAAAAACCACTATTTGTCATCACAAGAGATCACCGCTCATATCGATTGCAAGAGCCAGGGCACGTGAATTATGTGCCTTATACGATTGAAGAATACCGCTCCGCTCCTCGTGCGTGGTGGACCCAGCCGCAATGGAAGGAAGCTTTTCCCCGTCTTACTCCAGAGCAGGCTGAAGCCTACGCTACTCATATTTTAGGAGTGGTGGAAGCGGGTACCGTGATCGAAGTCACCCGTTTAACGGCGTTTCACGCAAGTGGAATGGGTTGGTTTTATAGACCTATAGTGAGAATTCATGATCCCCGGTTTTGTGATTTAGAAGTTTCTGCTAGCTTTCTGTTAAGTGGAGAATACAACCACGACAATATTTACAGGCCATTCGATCCAGAGTACGTCAGGCTCCTTGAGCCCGCTCCATGAAGGCGCACTTCTTTCACTCTCCCGAAGTTGGCACAGACATCGAATACACCTACGATCCTCTCCACCTCAAGAGCGTCTCCTATCTTGGCGCGATTCACCGCTATCTCACCTACCACCTGTGTGGGCGTCCTCAACTCGAAGAATTGCCCTTTCATGAGGGGGAGCGCAGGTCCACTTATGATCTTTTAGGCCAGCTGCTTGAGTGCGAGGGTGAACATTATGCGTATGATTCCATGGGAAATTGCACTCTCTATCGAGGGGTGAGCTACACTTATAATTCCCTTTCTCAGCTCGAAGCCGTCCCTGTCGATTCTCTCCATAATCCCACTGATGTCCCCCATAACCGGTTAAACCAGCGGCAAGACCGGGAATACGACCTCGATGGCTACTGTATCAGCTCTAATCGGGTCTATGACAGCTTGGGAAGGCTTATCCAAGCCGGCAATGTGACCTA
>JAFEGQ010000105.1 GCA_018239785.1 Verrucomicrobiota bacterium | reverse complement strand
GAAAAGCTCGATAAGACGATCAAAAAAAGGCAGACGAGCCCCACAATCCCAGGAAGCCCAAAACCGGGCGTATTGAACTCGATATAAAAGCCGAGCATCATCCCTAAAAACAGGAGAGAAGCCACTAATGGGTTCGCCAGGATCGCGAAAAATTTAGCACGCCAATTCAGTTCATGACTTAACAGCTCGACGTGGGGGATCTCTTTAAAAGGAGAAATAGTAAAAAGAAGCGATCCTTGCTCTGGTAGAGGTGCTGGAGGGACAAAATAATTAGCAACTCCATACTCGACCATCTCTTTTGCTGTTAACGTCAGCAGCTTGCCTTTGGTGGTGATCACCCGGTCGCTTTCGCGCTGAATTTCATTATCGTCTGATAACTGAACCACTTTTCCCTGACGCCATACGAGAATCATGTCCTTGTTGACCATCGCCTCAGCGATCAAAGGGCTGCGATCGAAGTAGCCGGCTCGATTCGCAAAATCAGCGCGCAGAGCCGAATTAATTTTTTCAGAAGCGGTTTGCATCTCCTGTCCATTTTGGATCACAGGTTCTGCTGCTCCCATAGCCCCATCTTTAACGGTGGCGATATAGCGGCAAGAATAGGCGAGCATGGCCCCCGCAGAGATCGCCCAGTTATCGATAAAAGCAACCACAGGGATGCCATGCTGAATGTCGAGTTCTTTGAGCGCATCTGAAATTTGTTGCGCCGCAAAAACCTCGCCCCCTGGAGTGTTCAAACGCAAAATCACGAAATTGGGCTTGGCTTCCTTAAAAGCGTCTAAAGCTGATTTAACGTAAATCCAGGTGGCTTGGTTGATCCCCTCTTTGCCAATTTCAAGGATCCCCACCAGATTTTTTTCCCCAGAGTAGGCGGGAAAATGGGGCTCTCCCCCAAGAGATGCAAAAAGAGGAGGCAACAAAAATAGGAAAATCCAGTAAAGCTTCTTCACGCTAGGAACTGTAACAGCAAATGCTGCGCTCGGTCTAGCTCACTTTCTCGATGGGCTGTGCTGAGAAAAGCTGCCTCTAAGGGAGAAGGGGGGAAATAAAGCCCCTCATTAAAGAAAAAACGGAAGGCCCGTTTAAATTGCTCAAAATCACAAGCCTTCGCCTCTGCCATATTGCGCACTCTTTGCTGCCCCCAAAATAGGGTGAACATGGATCCCACCCGCTGAATGCATCCCCGTTCCCCCAACTTTTCAGCAATCGGATCTAGAAAACGGCGACTCTTTTGCTCAAGCGTCTGATAAAAATTAGCGTCTTCAAGCAACTCAAGCTGCTTTAAACCAGCCGCCATCGCAAGAGGGTTACCACAGAGGGTCCCCGCCTGGTACACGGCCCCCAGAGGAGCTAAATGCTCCATGATCGCTCGCTTTCCTCCAAAAGCTGCAGCTGGCAGTCCCCCACCTAAGATTTTTCCCAGGAGTGTTACGTCTGGTTGAATCTTATAGAGCTCTTGCGCGCCCCCCTTAGCGACCCGAAAACCTGTGATCACCTCATCAAAAATAAGGACAGCACCTACTTCTTTAGTTTTCTTGCGCAAAGTGGACAAAAACTCAAATGTCCCTGGAACGACCCCCATATTACCAGCAATAGGTTCGACAATCACCGCAGCAATTTTCTCTCCTTGGCTCTTAAAACAGCGCTCCACTGCGTCCACGTCATTAAAGGGAAGAGCAAGTGTGGAGCGGGCCATCTCCGCCGAGACACCTGAAGAGGCGCTCACTCCTGTATAGGCGGCCCCAGAGCCTGCCTGCACCAAGAGAGCGTCCACATGGCCGTGATAGTTGCCGATGAATTTGACGACAAGATTGCGCCCTGTGTAGCCGCGACTTAAGCGCAAAGCGCTCATCGCTGCTTCTGTGCCCGAATTGACAAACCGCACTTGTTCGATCGAAGGGAAACAT
>JAFEGQ010000104.1 GCA_018239785.1 Verrucomicrobiota bacterium | reverse complement strand
TAGGTCACATTGCCGGCTTGGATAAGCCTTCCCAAGCTGTCATAGACCCGATTAGAGCTGATACAGTAGCCATCGAGGTCGTATTCCCGGTCTTGCCGCTGGTTTAACCGGTTATGGGGGACATCTGTGGGATTATGGAGAGAATCGACAGGGACTGCTTCGAGCTGCGAAAGGGCATTATAGGTATAGGTCACCCCTCGATAGAGAGTGCAATTTCCCATGGAATCATACGCATAATGTTCACCCTCGCACTCAAGCAGCTGGCCTAAAAGATCATAAGTGGATCTGCGCTCTCCCTCATGAAAGGGCAATTCTTCGAGTTGAGGACGCCCACACAGGTGGTAGGTGAGATAGCGGTGAATCGCGCCAAGATAGGAGACACTCTTGAGGTGGAGAGGATCGTAGGTGTATTCGATGTCTGTGCCATTCGGGAGAGTGAAAGAAGTGCGCCTTCCTTGCACATCATAACCACGGGTAAAGGTGAGGCCACAGTAGGAATCGGTGAGGAGGCGCCCTTTTAGGTCATACGTCCGCTCAATGACCCCATCAGAGAGAAGCCTGCCGCAGCGATCATAGGAGAACGTGTAGTTTTCCAAAGTAGCGAGCCTTCCTGCGGCATCGTAACTGCGGGAAATGACCTTTCCGCTGGGCAAATGGGTCGCAATGAGCTGGTTGAAAGCGTTGTATTCATAACGGGTAACTTTCCCCTCCTCCTCCTCAAGGGCGATAAGGCGCCCTTTTTCATACTTCCACTTAACCTGTTGAATGCCTTGACTTACACCGTTGCGATGAGGGCAACTCCGATGAGCCTCTTTTCGCCCACAGAGATCATAATGCGATTCTTCGACGGCTAAAGCATGTCCTTCCAGATCTGTTTTTACCATCTGATAAGTAAGCCCCTCTTTGCTCTCTAAAGTGATGGTCCGATTACCTAGAGGATCAACGACTGTTTTCCGGATGGCCCCTTTGTCTTCCTTATAGTCGATGAGAGTCGTATGCCCCAAGGCGTTGGTCTGAGAGATGGGACGCTTTAAAGGATCGTAAGTGGTGCGAGTTTCTCTGCTTTCACCCTGATAGCTCTCTCGAACGAGGATTTGATTCCCATCGGGGTCAAAGGCGTATTCGGTCCTTCTTCCATGGTTCTCTTGAGCAATGAGGCGATTTAAAAAATCATACTCATAGGTAGTGGTGGTAAAAGGATGCTCTTCTCGCGCTTTGCGCCCTAACGCATCGTAAAAATAAGAGGTCTTCTCATCTAAGCAAAGGGTCTGAATCAACCGCCCCGCTCCATCATAGATGTAGTAAGTGGTGCACCCTTCTGGATCGGTTTCAGAGGCGAGATGAGAGCCATCATAACTATAGCTCCATGTGCCCGCTGGAGTGGTTTTGGAGAGGATCCGGTCGAGCGGGTCCCGTTCGTAAGTGCTGGTGATCCCCTCACGAGAGGTTTCAGAGACCAAGCGACCATCAAGAGTGTAGAAAAAGGTCTCAAAGGTTGCGTCGGGATAGGTGACGCGGAGTTTTTGGCCGCGCGAGTTGTACTCAATCTTGGTAAGATCTCCACAGGGATCTTTGAGCTCAATGGGTCGATCTGCTGCATCGTAGGTGGAGGTAAAGACGGGAGATGCCCATCCTAAGTGGGTAAACACAAGGGGAAGGCGCTGCTCAATGAGCCGGCCATGCACATCGTAAACAAAGGTGTGTTGCCCTCCCGATTCGTCAATTTCGCGGGTCTTGCGCCCCATCGCATCGTAGCTAAACTGCCTTGTCCACACTTTTCCGTCCGCGCAGTGCTTTTCAGTTTTGATCTTCCGATGGGCCGGATCATAGGTGTGAAAGACCTCGTAGTCCCCTCTGGGGCCTTTTTCGCAAATGAGATTGTCGTGGGGGTCATAAACGTAAGAGTATTTTTGTCCTAAGGCATCGGTCTGGGAAAGAAGCAGTCTTCGCTCAGAATGGACGGTCTCCGTCTCAAAGCAAAAGCTGTCACCAGCATCATAGACCTTAGTTCTGAGGGGATGGCGCCTAGAATCCCGCTCATAGACCTCCCTGCGCAATTGCCGCTCCTGCCCCTTGTCAAGATAGAAAAAGCGAGCTTGTGTGACCAACCCGTGACAATCATAAACGTAGCGGTTAATGAGATACACCGAAGAGCCATCTTGGACAGTATGAGTGATGAGGCACCCTCCATGGTCGTACTCGAATGTCTCTTGCTTGATCCGCTTCCCATCGATCACGGTAGACTTGGTTTTGAGAAGCTCAGTCCCTGGGTAGTACTCGAAATGGGCTGAATAATTGCCCCAAGTTTCAAAAGACTTGAGGTTGAGCCCATCTGTCGTGTAGCCAAAGTGCTTGACGAAAGTCTCCGGACCTACAAAACGATTAGCCGCTGCGTCAAAGGTGATGAGCTCTTTTTTGGTGCCGGTGAGCACCCCTGTTTGGATATCTTGAGTGAGATTCCCCCGTTCGTCGTAGACAAAATATTGCGCCCAAAGGGTGTAGCCCAAATTGTCATAATATCTACGCCCCCTCAATCGATCTCCGACGGGGATGATTTTGTGAAGATGAATCGCAAAGGCTTCAGTCCCAAAAGAGGGCACTTGCTCCAAAGAACGGCTAGGCTCCCAATAGAGGTTTAAGCCTCCCACCACCGTCCGATCGGGATGGACTCTGTAAATCTGCAAGAGGCTTCTCGTTTGCCATTCCCAAAGGTACTCGGTAAGACCTCCACAACAATCGGCGACAGAGGTGGCAATGACCGTATAGTCTTTGAGCCGCTTGTCGCCACAATCGCAAAGACAGTAGGCGTAGCCGATCTGGGGGATCATTTTGCCATCCACCCCAATAGGGGCAAGTTGCTCTTTGACCCACCCTTTAAAGCGTTTATCCTTATCTCCATAATAGGTGAAGGCGAGCTGCTCTTTCCCTTGAGCTGTTGCCCCGAGAAAGGTAAAGGGGGCAAGACTGTGGCGGCCCGTGTAATAGCTGTAGGTCTCGCTCCAATCCCCCTTTTCTGACCTATTAAGAAGGTACTGTGAGAATCTCCCTAGGCTTTTGGGCTCGAAATGGTAGCGAACCTGCTGTCCATCGCTAAAGGAGATATCGTGCGCAATCCCTTGGGCAGTAGTGTAGATGGAGTACTTCATGAAATCGCCAAAGGGAGACACCGTCACTTGGGAAGAATAGCGCTGGGAAGAGAGGTCGCGATGTTCACATCGG
>JAFEGQ010000103.1 GCA_018239785.1 Verrucomicrobiota bacterium | reverse complement strand
GAGCTTGCCCAACACAGAGCGAATCTCTTGGTCATTGACCCCATTTTTGCGGGCGCGGAGCCATTCAAACGTGGTCGCAGGATCTTCTCTGCTGACCACTTCATGGTGCGTTTGGGGGAAGTAAGAGAGGCGCACGTTATGCCCTCGGATCACTTCTCCTTCATCAGGATCTAGCACCCCTGCGAGCAACCTTAAAAGAGTTGTCTTTCCCCGTCCGTTGTTCCCAATCACTCCGATCTTATCGCCCCGCTCCACTTCGAGCTTGAAGTTTTGGATGACAGGGGCGTCATAGCTTTTCTTCAGGTTCTTCACTTTGAAGATCAAGTGTCCCGGCTGCTGCTCGGCAAGGGGAAAGCGAATGTAAGGGCGCTGAATATTCGATTGTTTGAGATCTTGGGGCTGTAGGCGGTCGATCTCTCTTTCGCGCGATTTCACTTGAGAAGCTCTCGTCCCTGCTCCAAATTTGGCGACAAATTCTTTGAGCTGAGCGATCTTTTTCTCGCGCGACTTCGCTTCGAGCTCTGTCCTGCTGCGCACTTGGGTTTTCGCCAGGACCATGTCGTCATACCCCCCTGGATAGAGGATAATTGTCTCGTAGTCGATATCGGCACACTCTGTGGCGATGGCATTGAGAAAATGGCGGTCGTGGCTGATGACGATGACGGTCCCTTTAAAGTTTTTGAGGAAGTTTTCCAACCAGGAAATGGAGGTGAGGTCGAGGTGGTTGGTCGGTTCATCGAGTAAAAGGGCTTGTGGATCCCCAAAGATGGCTTGGCAAAGGAGTGCTCGGAATTGGAGGTCGGTCGGGATCTCTCCCATCTTTTTCTGGTGATAGCTCGGCTCAATTCCAATGCCCGTGAGCAGCGCTTCGGCATTGGCTTCGGCGCTATAGCCATCTTCGTCGGCGATGATCTCTTCTAATTCTCCAAGGCGCATCCCCACTGCATCGCTCATTTCCCCTTCATAGAGGCGATCGCGCTCTAAGAGGGCAGACCAGAGCCTACCATTGCCCATGACAACGGTTTCAAGGACGGTGAAGGAGCGGAAATCTTCGATATTTTGTTTTAGGAATCCGGTCTTTGTCGGGAGCTTGACCTGACCAGTGGTTGCCTCTTCATGCCCCATCATGATGCGCATGAGGGTCGACTTCCCAGCTCCATTAGGTCCTGTGATGGCATAGCGGTGCCCAGGCTGAAAAGAGATGGTCACATCGTCGAAAAGGACTTTCGAACCGTGAGATTTGGAAATGTGCTGCAGCGTGATCATACGGAGAAGAAGTTTAGCACAACACCCCTCGCTTCTCAAGAGGTTAGACTCAATTAATTTCAAGAAAATGCAGGTTATGGCGCATTGACGCCATAACCTAGTAGTAGATTACTTGTTTTGAACGGGAGTTTTGCCCATCGAACGTTGTCTAGCGTGTCGAACGGCTAAGGCGAATACAGCAATAGCTGCACCAGCTGCGGCCATCTTAGCGACGTGAACTGCTATCACGGCCCCTTTCATAGTCGATGTAGCACCACTTACGATTGTCTGAATTGTATTTAATATCCTCTTTTCTCCTTTAGGCGTTCTTAAATAAATATTAAAATATAATATAATATTTATTCAATAAATTAAATTTTTATTTTTAATTTACTAAATAATAGATACCTGAGAATCAGTGCTTTGAAATTAAAGAGTAGCGCGTGGATGAGCTAGGTCATAGACTTGTTTTTTGAATTTTGGGGAGACGTGAGTGTAGATGGTGGTCGTTGTGAGGGAAGAATGGCCGAGCAAGAGCTGAATGGTCTTGAGATCCATCCCACTTTCGAGCCAATGGGTAGCAATTGTATGTCGGATAGTGTGGGGGGTGATATTGGCCGCAAGTCCGCTTAGAGTTAAATACTTACAGAAACTACGGTCGACGGAGCGGGAAGAGAGGCGTTTGCCAAAGCGGTTGAGGAAGATCGGATGGGGGCCTGCCTCTTTTCGGGCAGGGTGATTGAGGTAGGCTAAGATCCATTCTGCGGCGTTTTGGGTGATGGGGATGATCCGCTCTTTTTTCCCTTTGCCTTGTAATCGAATGAGGAGCTCTTCTGTCCTTAAATCTTCTTTGTTCAAAGCGACAAGCTCGCTGACCCGCAACCCTGAGCTGTAAAACAGCTCCATGATCGTCCGGTCCCGAAAGCCTAAGTAGTCGTCCAGGGGGGGGATTTCAAAGAGGCGTTGCACTTGAGAATAGCTCAACGAAGAGGGGATCCGTTTGTCGAGTTTCGGACTTTCGATCTCCCCCATGGGATTATGCTCGAGATGGCCTTGTGCTGTGGCAAACTTGAAAAAGGTGCGGAGTGAGGATAAGCGGCGCACAATCGTTCGCTTAGAAGCCCCAGAGGCGCTTAATTCAGCGAGAAACTGGCGCAAGAGGGTGCGGTCGACACTTTTTAGGTCAGTTGCTCCCAAAAAAGTGTGAAGAGCTCGCAGGTCAATGGCGTAATTGCGCAGCGTGTGCTCAGAGGCCTGTTTGATCACTCTTAGGTGATCGAGGAAAGAAGAGGCAATTGGGTCGAACATGGCTCCTTTTTTACCGCCCTTGCGCAATTGATGTCTTCTGCTTTATTGCTAAAGATATATAATATGGGTAGACTCCAGTTTAAGATGAGAAAAACTGGAGTGCACTCCCTATTTTCCGCTTTATCCATGGACGCGAGAAAACTCGGCCGTTTAGGGCCGAGATGAATCGCGCCCTTTTTTCAAATCAGTAGACGCGTTCATAGGCAAGAATATATCATAGCTCCATGCTAATGATGCTCAAAGCAGTTTTTATGACGTCCATACCAAGATTCTTCATCGGCTTAGAGTGGTTGAGCGCAGTAGCAGCAGGGTATGTTCATTTTTACTTTCCTCTTTTTAGAGACATAAATTGTCAAGAGTCAAAAGCGACGCAACTTTGCGTCAAAGATAGAGCTACGGGAGAAAAGTAACAGGATCCGCTTGGCGGGCAGGATCGCCTACGGCGGCAGGATAAAAATAGAGATTTTTTCAAGCTACTGGCATACAATAGACATGCCATAATTGCGCACTAACAAGGGGGTTGCTCCTTAAACGGAGTAGCATAAACTCTCCAATGTAAAAACCTGCTCACAAAGAGCAAAAAAATTGGAGCAACCCATGCAGCATTAT
>JAFEGQ010000102.1 GCA_018239785.1 Verrucomicrobiota bacterium | reverse complement strand
TTTTAGCCCTTCGGAGCCCTGACCAATTAAGCCTTTAACAATTTCCTCTATCAGGGTATCTTTAAGATGGTCCGAAATCATACAATCTCTCCTTTAGATTTTTGAGCGAGTTGAAAAGAAGAATTGTTGTCTCGGACCTTTTTTATTTCAATATATCTAAGAGTGAAATAATTTTTTTAAAAAAGTCTGATCTGAATTTACAGACTTATTGTTGCACTACCACAAGCAAGAGATGGGAAAGAATTATGTATTGCAGGAAGATTTATTTCTCACAACAAAAGATTATCGCACGTATATGCTACAAGTGCCGGGAGATACTGGCTGGATTCCTTACTCCATTGAAGAGTACCGCCTTTCTCCGAACGAGTGGTGGAATCAGCCACAATGGAAAAAAGCTTTCAGCTGGTCTTCTACTCCAGAACAAGCTGCAGCATCAGCCTATCGTGTTTTAGGAGTGATTGAGGCAGGCACTGTCATTGAAGTCACCCGCTTAACGGCGTTTCGCGTAAATGGAATGGGTTGGTTTTATAGACCTATGGTCAAAATTCATGATCCCCGATTTTGTGATTTGGAAGTTTCTGCAAGCTTGCTGTTAAGCGGAGAATACAACCACGAAAATATTTACATGCCATTCGATCTAAAGTACGTCAAACCCATCGAGTCCTCCTCATGATCCAACCTAAGGATTGTCCTAGCGGTTTGGAGCGCTCCTTGTTATCGTGTGGTTTAAATTCTAGCCGCTGAGGAAACAGTGTATTGGCTGATCACGCGCTTTGGAATCTGGCTCTTTCGGACAGCCGCTTCTCTCCGCTACCGGGTCAAAATGAAGGGCTTCAAAGACTTAAGAAAAGACCTCGATCCGACAAAAGGGACCCTCTTTCTCCCCAATCACCCCGCCCATATCGACCCCGTCCTCTTAGTGACTCGGCTCTGGCCTAAATACAGAGTCAGACCCATGGTGGCCGAGCATGTGTTCTTTCTCCCTGCCATGCACAAATTGTTTGTTTTCTGCTTAAAAGCAGTGCCTGTCCCTGGCTTTGATCGCTCCTCGAACAGCTATAAGCGGATGCGCTCGGAAAAAGCGCTCGAGGCGATTGTCGAGGGGTTGCGCAATGGAGAGAATTTTGTCGTCTACCCTTCAGGAAGGCTCAAAAAAACGGCTGACGAACGGGTCGGGGGAGCCTCGCTGGTCTTTGAAATCCTCCGCCAAGTGCCGAATTGCAATATTGTCCTCGTGAGGACAAAAGGGCTTTGGGGATCGATGTTTAGCTGGGCTCTGACGGGAAGAGTGCCCTCTTTAGGAGAAGGGCTAAAACAAGGATTTCGGATCCTC
This sequence comes from Verrucomicrobiota bacterium, assembly GCA_018239785.1. Lineage (GTDB taxonomy): Bacteria > Chlamydiota > Chlamydiia > Chlamydiales > JAFEGQ01 > JAFEGQ01. The sequence continues at coordinate 13,976 of JAFEGQ010000102.1, read as the reverse complement.
CTCAAGAATGGGATTTTTTTTGCCCCCAGACGCAAAGTAGCGATCGAGTTTCAATTGGCTCCCTCTTCTTTGACCACCCTTCCCGATCGGCGCTCCTTCAACCAAGCCTTGGAGAAGTGGTACAACGAGGAGGGGGAGGAACTGCTCACTTTGGTTTCCTACAGCCGCTTTGCCCCAGATTTTCCCAAAGTTAAGTATCAAAAGCCGATTCAAGAAATCAGTGTCGACGAGGTACCGATCGAAATTCGGCGCAAAGTCACCTCAGAGATTGCCCGCCTCTCCAAGCGAAAAATCAGCGACATTCGTCCCGAGATGCACCTCTTTACCGATCTTGGACTCGATAGCCTCGATATCGCCGACCTGATCACTGCCCTCGAACAAGAGTCGGGTTTGAAAGGACAGGCCTGGGATGTAGATCTGTTCACGGTGGGATCGATCATGTTGATCATGATGGGCAAGATCGAGAGGCAAGAGCCTTCCGTGGTGACAGAGGCCCCTTCGCAATGGAAGAATGCACACAAAAAACGCCCCCCTCCACAGCTTCCCGAAGGTCAGACCCTCCTTGAAGCATTTTTGCGCATCTGCGATCGCTTCAATAGTCATGTGGCCTGCGCTGACGAGATGATGGGCGTCTTGACCTACCGACAGCTGAAAAAGAGGGCCTTGATCGTCAGTCAGCTCTTGCGCAGGATGCCAGGCAAACACATCGGCATCATGCTCCCTTCGACAGTGGTTGTCGAAGTGCTTATTTTAGCCTGTTATTTTGCTGAAAAAATTCCAGTGATGCTCAACTGGACGCTCGGCAGCCGCTACCTCTCCCAAGTGCGCAGTTTAGCAAAGATGGAGGCGGTGATCTCCTCTTGGTCTTTTCTCGATCGGCTCGATGGAGCAGATTTGACCCCTTTACATGACATTCTTGTCCCTTTAGAAAGTTTGACCTCTCAATTGCATTGGAAAGATCTTTGGCGTGCTCACCGGTTGAGCAAAGCATCTTTTGAGAACATTGCCTTGAAGGGGGAGGATGAAGCAGTTCTCTTGTTCACAAGTGGGACAGAGGCGTTTCCTAAAGCCGTGAGTCTCTCTCATTCCAACTTGCTGGCTAATCACCGCGCCGCATTAGAGACCCTACCCATGCTCAAAGGGGAGAGCTTTTGCAGCATTTTGCCCCCCTTCCATTCGTTGGGATTTTCGGTCACCGGTCTTTTACCTCTTCTCGCTGGGGTGATGGTTGTCTACGCCCCAGACCCTACCGATGCTCAAATGCTTGCTCGGGTGATTGAAAAATATCGGCCCACGATCCTCCCTTCAGCTCCCACCTTTTTGCGCTCCCTTTTCGCTACCGCGCGTCCAGGGGAGCTCTCGAGCTTGAGAATTGTCGTTTCTGGCGCTGAAAAAGCTCCGCCTGAGCTGCGAGCTGCAGTAGAGGCCCTCCATCCCCCTTGCATCTTTCTCGAAGGGTATGGCATCACCGAATGCTCGCCAATTGTCACATTCACTCGTTATGGCCATCCTGCCGTAGGAGTCGGGCAACCCCTGAAAGGAGTGGAGCTTTTGATTGTCGACCCTGAAACCCACCAGCCTCTAAAGCAAGGAGAGGTGGGGCTTATTTTAACCCGCGGTCCCAACGTTTTTTCTGGCTATTTAGATTCCGCACTTCCCAGCCCCTTTGTCACCATCGAACAAAAACAGTGGTATGTGACAGGGGATCTAGGGTCCCTTGATCCTGCCGAGAATCTCTTACTCGCAGGGCGTCTGAAGCGGTTTGTGAAAGTAGGGGGCGAAATGCTCAGCCTCCCCGCCCTCGAGGAGGTCCTCTTAGAAGCCTCGCAGCAGGAACATTGGGGAGAGGGGAAGAAAGATCGCCTCTTGGCAGTGATTGCCGTGGAAGAGGAGGGACATCGGCCAAGCTTGCATCTCTTTGCGAACTACTCTATTGATTTAGAAAGAGCAAATGAAGTGCTGCGGCAAAAGGGCTTTTCGAGTTTAGCTAAGCTGACAGCCACCCATCACCTCCCAGCAATGCCTTTGATGGGGACAGGAAAAATTGACTATCGCAACTTAAAAGAGCAAGCACATGAAGCTGTTTAACACCGAAACGCGCACTAAGCAAGCAGTCAAAGAGGGAAAAGTCACCCTCTATACCTGTGGACCTACCATTTATAACTTCGTCCACATCGGTAATCTGCGCACCTTTATTTTCGAAGATCTCTTGCGCCGCACTCTCAAGCTGCATGGCAGAAAGGTGGAACAGGTGATGAACCTCACCGATATCGACGATAAAACCATCAAAGGGGCTTTAGCAAAGGGAGTGTCTCTCAGAGAATACACTGAAGTCTATGAAAGGGCTTTCTTTGAAGATATCGCCGCTTTGCGCATTGAGAAAGTGGAGCACTACCCCGCAGCGACCGCTTTTATCCCTCAGATGATCAAGATGATCGAAGTGCTGTTGCAAAAAGGAATTGCCTACCGAGGGCAGGATAAAAGTGTCTACTTCTCAATCGAAAAATTTCCTAGATATGGATGCTTGTCCCACCTTAAGCTCGATGAGCTCAAAATTGGAGCAAGGGTCGATTCAGATGAGTATGACAAAGAGAGTTTATCCGACTTTGTCCTCTGGAAAGCCTACGACCCCAAACGAGATGGACAGATCTATTGGGAAAGCCCTTTTGGCCCTGGGCGCCCTGGATGGCATTTGGAGTGTTCGACCATGGCGATGGAAATTTTGGGGGAAACGGTCGATATCCATTGCGGAGGAATCGACAATCTCTTCCCCCATCACGAAAACGAAATTGCCCAATCAGAGGGGTGCAGTGGCAAGCCGTTTGTGCGCCATTGGATGCACGCTGAGCACTTAGTCGTCGACGGGAGAAAGATGTCCAAGAGCTTAGGTAATTTTTACACTCTGAGGGACTTATTCCAGAAGGGCTATAAAGGAGAAGAGGTGCGCTACATGCTCTTGCACACCCACTACCGATCACAATTAAACTTTACATTCGAAGAATTGAATGGAGTGCGCACCTCTTTGGAGCGACTCCACACTTTTGTGCGCCGTTTGCAGGAGATGCCAACAGGGCAACAAGAGGGGGGGCTACAAGAGCTCAGCTTGACCGCATTTGAAGCTTTTAAAGCAGAACTTGGCGATGATTTAAATATCTCGGCGGCTCTTGCAGCTCTTTTTGATTTTGTGCGAGATGCCAACGCTCTTTTGGATGAAAAAAAGGTGTCCAAAAAAGAGGTGGAATTTGCGTTGCAGAAGATGCGGGAGATGAATGCCGTTTTGGATGTGATTTCGTTTGAGGCGGAGGTGGTCCCTCCAGAGATCGAACGGATGGCTCAAGAGCGGCAAGAGGCGCGGAAAAGAAAAGATTTTGCGAGAGCAGATGAGTTGCGCGATGCGCTCGCCGCCGCAGGGTACGTTGTCGAGGATACGGCACAGGGTCCTCGCATCAAAGTTTTGACGGCTTAATTGGAGATGCTGATTTTTTCGGCTCCTCCTTGAAAACAAAAGGGCAGCTCTCTATGATCTGCCCCGAGTTTAAGGATAAATGGAGTGTCCAAATGCACACGCGAGCCTCGATTAAAGCCGATCCATCTAAAGGGGACAAAATTGTCCGTCGCCGCGGACGACTCTATGTGATCAATAAAAAAGATCCAAATCGCAAACAACGGCAAAAAGGACCAGCTAGGAAGAAATAATGGTAAAAAAGAGTTTACTCGCTAGAGAAAAGCGTCGTCGCAAACAAGTCAAGCTGAAGTGGGATCGCCGCCAAGCTTTAAGAAAAAAAATTAATGACCCTCATGCTTCTGCAGAAGACAAGCAAGCAGCAATTGAGGCGATGACCAAACTGCCACGCGATTCTTCTCGTTGCCGGATTCGCAATCGTTGCCAGTTGACAGGGCGCCCACGCGCTTATTACCGCAAGTTTGGCCTTTCCCGCCTTTGTTTCCGAGAATTTGCTTCTATGGGATTGATTCCAGGAGTGACCAAGGCGAGCTGGTAGTAGTTTTTCGCAAGAAGAGGAGGAGCAGATGTCTGAAGAGTTAGAGCTTCCAGAGACCCTTTTCGTTCGAGATGTCGAAAATCGCGTTTTTCAGTCGATTGTGCTCCATTGTCTCTCCAAAATCCCAGGGGTCTCCATGGTGGAGAGCAACCTTTTAGACCATCTTCTTGGCCGCAGCAATGAGAAATTGCGCGGCATTTACGTCGATCAAGATCCCAAGTCCCACAGCGTTGGGGTGAAGGTCGAGGTCAATGTACATTATGGGGTGTCGATTCCCTTGAAATCAGAAGAGATCCAAAAAAAGGTGGTGGAAGCCATCACCGACTTTACAGGCCTTCACGTCTCTTGTGTCCATGTGATCTTCAAAAGCGTCGTCGCTCCAGAGGCACCTGCTTCTCTTACTCCCGAAAAAGAGGAACCGGTTCCTCTCGTTGAAGAAATAAGTTAATTCAATAAATGATTAGATATGTATAGCGATTGCAATCTTCATTGGGTCTGTATACACTCGGCGCCTTTAAGGATTAGACAATAGCATGATGCTTCTTAACTTGGGATCTTCTCTTAGGGGGATTAAATGTTGCCAATCGAACAAGACTTACCCGTTCCAGGCTCCAAAATTCAGGAGGCGTGTGATCTTTGCGGAATAGCGGACCAAAAGCTTCTAGAGTGTCTACTCTGCCATCTTGGGCGTTATTGCAGCCGTGAATGTGAGGATCAGCACTGGTCTCAACATCGTCAAGTTTGCCAGCTCGTCCTCTCTGAAACAGCCTCCGACCTTCAAGATAAAAAACCGCGCCTTGGTAAACAAATTGCAAAAGGGGGGGAGGGGACTATTCATCTCGCCCACTTTGGCGATGAAAAAGTGGTCGTCAAAATCCCTTTGAAGCCAGGCAGCATCTCTTTGCGAAGAGAGCTAAAGGTCTTCAAAGAAACTTATCATCTCCATGTACTGTCTTTTTTAGGAGAAATTCCCCAAAAAGGATGGGTCTTTATGCCCTACATGGAAAAGGGGAGTTTAGCTTCTCTCGCCTTTGCAAAAGAGAAGCCTTTCCCCTGGTTAGAGCGCCTCCAGATTAGCTCTGACATTCTAGAGGGGCTGAGGTACCTACACCGTCAGGGGATCCTTCATTGCGATATCAAGACAGATAACATTCTCTTGGATGGGGACGGTCGGGCTAAAATCGCTGATTTTGGGACTGTGCAGATTAGCAAACACCCAGAACTAAGCTCTCCTTGGGGCGGGAGCATCGAATATTGGGCTCCCGAGCTCATTCCTTGGATACAGCGCCTTCCTAAAACGGAATTATCGCTGTTCTTCCCCGAAGCTTTTGGCAAGAAGCTCGAGGGAGATCTTCCTCCCTTTAGTGAAAGCTCAGATCTCTATGCCTTTGGCACTCTCCTTCGCGAGATTGCAGAGCGCCATTCTGCCCAATGGACAGTTAAATATAATTTTGGCCGTTTTTGCCAGTCGGACCAAATCCCTCCCACCTTCCGCACATGGATCAATTGGTGCCGAGCAAGGGAGGCCCACAAGCGGCCAACAACAGGCGATCTTTTGCAGGCGATGTCTGGAAGACGGGAAAAAGTTCTGGGAGAAGTCAATCAACGCTTAAGCCTCATCCGCGTTGTGTTGAAGGAGGAACTTCCTCCATCTAATGTGCTTTTCGTGGAGATGAGAAAAGCCCCTTATCTCTTTAAGAAGAGATCTATGGACCCACTGCTGACAGAAAAGCAGAAAAATATCCAAGAAGAGATAGACGTTCTTGCGAAAAGCTTTCCCTCAGCTCACCTGGAATCGTGGCAACTCGACTGCGACTGCCTGCTCAAAAACAAAACCTATTGGGCGGAGATGACGCTAGCACAGCAACGGCTCTTGCAGGAGCTGGTGCTTCAGTACGGCTACTTTGTCCATACAGTTGAGCCATGTGCCTACTCTCATTGGGAGTCTTTGGAGGAATACATTTTAGAAACACCTTGGGAGAAAACTGCGAAGCAGCGCTGGCTATCAGGACTTGCTGAAATGCGCATCTACAGCTGCTCTGAGGAGAGCATCTCCTTTCTTCATCGAGCTCGGCAAGAGGGGACAGATGAGAGACTCGACTATGCGGAGAGGGTATATACCCTCTCCCTGCTGTGGCAGATGCTGCGAAGCGCACTAGGGACAGGAGCAGATTGCCGATTCTATGAAGCTACCGAGCACTGGTGCCAGGTGGTCGAAGAGATGCAGAAGAAATTTGAGGTTTCTGACGATCCCTTTATTCAAACAAGCCTTCCCCTCCTACTGCAGAGCAGCAATAGGTGCATAAGCCCCCTCATTCCTCATATCCATGAGCGTTTTGTGATCCTCCTTAGCGATGCTCAAATCATCTCCCCCCATACGATCCCTAAACTCCTCGAAACAGACCTTGTGCAGTGGTATCACCATTGTCTGTTCTTCCAAAAGGAGTGGGCCGTTGCTTTCCATGAACAGGCTTTAAAGCCGATTATCGAGCCCTATCTCTTAGAAGCTCAACAGATCAGTACAGAGGCATTTGAAAAGGCGGTTGCCAAGTGGGTGGAGCCGTGGCTTGAGCGCTATGCGCAATATCGAGACCTCAAAGCGTTTGAGAATCTGTTAGAGGGCGCTTACAACTGGGTAAGAAAGCTAGCGATAGCTCAGGCTTCTAAAGCGACGAGCTTTGATACTCTGGGGCTTAAACAGCGCATCGAGCGCATCGCACTCTCTTCAGGACAAGAGATCAGCAAACTTAAGCCTCCTCCAGCACTTTGGCAAGCGCTTAGCCTCCAACGGAAATACTATAAAGACCCTTCGCAGTACACAGAACAAGTTATCGGCTCCCTTGAAACAGCCCTGGACTTTTTTCTCCCTTTTCTAGGAGAAGCCCCCTCTAAGTGGGAACTTCTCGGACTTGGGTCCTTAGGGAGAAAGCAATTACTCCCCTATTCCGACTTGGACATCGCTCTCCTGATCGAAGACGAATCAGCTCGTCAACATCCCTACTGGGAAAAGCTCATCAGCCTTCTCGAGACGGTCACTCATATCCTCGACGATGCTGGGTATTGGGATGGCTCTACGCATGTATGGCTTGGGCATCACATCGATGGAGGCGATAAAAAAGCCATGCAAGGGGAAGAGCCTTTGCTGATTCAGACCCCCTCCGCCTTTGCCAGCTGGGTCAAAAGTTCTCTTCATAGAATCAGCGACGAAAAAAAAGGAGTGGAGGAGAGGATCTTAGCCTACAGCTGCTTACACCCTGTGAAAATCACAGGGACGGGGGAAGCGCTATTAAGAATTTACCAGAGTGAGATCAAAAAAGTCTTAACACGCGATTCCAGCCATCTGGCCATGGGGGACGGGTGGCAGCAAGAGCACTGTAAAGACTGGCAGCGGAGTGTAAGGGGAGACGTAGAGGTCAAAAAAAGCTATATCGGCTTAAAAGATAGCATCTTTGCCCCCCTCAACTATTATTGGCTTGACCAGGGTCTATCGCAGCTGGTTTGCCAAGGCGATGAATTTGTGACGGACATCCCATCTCTAAGGAAAGTGTTGGAAAAAACACACTCCTCCGATTGTCTGATGATGATGCAACACGCTTGGACAGAGGCGTTGCAACTCAGAGAGAACTTAGAAAAACGGGCTCAAGGGCGCATCTCTTTAGTCAAAAAAAAGAGGCTTAAAGACAAGGGGTCTATTATCACACTGACTCCCGCTGAGGAGAGGCTAAATCTAACGGAAGCAGAGCATCTGCTGATCGAGCGGCTTCAAAGTGTTATCGCTTTAGCCTACAGCCCGAATAATCTCCTCAATCAACGGCCCTTCAGAAGCATCGAGATCCATCCCTCCTTAGAAGACCATTGGATAGACGGCCTTGCAGCCTCCCTCACCTTTGGCAAAGAGCACGACTTAAAAATTCACCGGGAACTCTACAGAAAGCTTCCGCAGCGCATCAGGTTTGACTATGAGAGTGGGTTAAAACGGTACCAAAAGCTCAACCCTCAGATTCCCCACCTTTTGAACAATATTTTACCTCAGGTCCCTCTTCCCAACGGTAACAGGGGAAGCTTTCGGCCCCGCCAAGAGGAGTGGTTAAAAGTGATCAAGAGCCTCGTCGAGCCCTGTGTTGATCCACAAAAAATTTCTCAAGGGACCTCTGGTGTTTTGATGAGCTGGGTGGAGAACTATCAAACCCATCACGGAATTCTCAAGAAGGAGTTCGCCACACAGCTTTTCGATAAAAAAGGGCAATTTAGAGAGGACAAGAAGCTTCCCGATGGGCGCCGCGCGGTGATTCCTCTCTACGACAATAACAAAACCATCCTCGCCTACCCCAAAGCCTATCCCGAATGGCCAGGTCGTCAACTCGCTGCTGATTGCTTGACTTATCGCATCACAGGAAGCGCCGTTCAAACAACACTCGTCTTATTTACCCCCCTCGATAAAGGGAAGCTCAATGAGAAGTCTGCCTATCCCGTCTTGCTCTCGAAACCAGCTGGACAAACGTTACAATCCTATGCTCGCGAGCAGGAGGAGATCCTAGAAAGCTGCAAGCTCGACCCCTACCATTTTACCCTCAAGGTATTAGCGACTTATTTGATCGGCTATGAGGATGATAAGAAAGACAACGTCACTCTCAATATAACGTTAGATGCAATGGGCAATCCTTGCTGGCAACTCGTCAGCATCGACAGCGATCACGCTTTTTTTGCCCCCATGGTGGACACGACATTAGGCTCTAAAGTCCAAGTCAAAACGGTGACTTATATGTTTCCCGCCATGAATGAACCGTTAGACCCTGAAGCGGTCGCTGATTTTTTAAGCTTGAATAAGGACCTTCTCCTCCAAGAGTGGCTTGGGGAATGCCGCATTTTAAGTAGCGGCTTTGAAGGGAATTTAGACCTTAAACAACCGCGCCATGGCCTTTTCAAGCCAGAGCTCATCAAGGATTTAGCTCCTATGAGTCGGTTGTTCTCCCCGAGCTTTAGCTTTATTCCTATTGCCTTTGAGCCCGGAACGATCTCAGAGATCTATCAGCGCTGGCTGCGCTTAGAGCGCGCTTTGAAAACAAAGCCTCAAAACCATTTTGCCCTCTTGCAAGAAGCTAGTCCCCGTTTTGGAGGCACCTATCAAAGGGTGTTCAACGAACAAAAGACAGTTGCCAAGCGATTCGACGCGCTCGCCGATGAGTACACAGACTATAAAATCACGAAAGACGATCAGCAGATCAGCATTCACACTTCAAGCCGTTCCCTCAATATCTCCAAAACCCTCATTGGAGTGAAAAAACTCCAAGATGCTCTCATGCGGGGGAAAATCTTCAATGCCAGCGGCCCTTTTGGGGTTAAGGAGCTCGAAGAGATTCAAAAGGATTCTCGATCTCTAGAGGATCTAAACAAAGTCCTGAGCCTGGGGCTCGATATCGATGACAAGGGACAAACTGCCGTTATTGAAACGCTGGAAATCCTCCTAAGCAAGCCCAATTATTCTGCCCTCATTGAGAGGGTTATCGCTAGCATGCGATTCCATTACACAGAAAACAATACCGAAAAGCTCCTCAAGTTTCAGGAAAAGCTCTTAGGCCTATTGGCTCAGCAACAGCTACAACACTTCACCCTCGTGGGTTGGAAGGCACTGACGGAGGAGAATCTTCTCAAGATCATTGAAAAGAGCTCCGATTTGCAGAGCTTAATTCTCATCGACTGCCCGAATTTTAGTTGTTCAGGTCCGACATGGGCGAAGCTCAGCCTCAACTGTCCGAAATTACAATATATTCGCCTCAGCAACGTCAGCGCCCTCCCACTGTCGCGACGGGTGCTATTTGTTCAAACTGTACAATTTGAGTCTTTGCGTTCGTTATATCTCGAAAATTGCCCCCTGCTCACTGCGTATCAACTCACTGCGCCTCAACTGCAAAAGCTCACGCTAAAAAATTGCCCCCAATTATCTAAAGCGAATTTAAGCGGACAACCCCTTCACAGCTTGCGCTTGGAGCAGTGTCCGCTCCTCACCGATGAGGGAATTTGGCATGACAAACAGGGACGCCATTTACGTACCATCTTTTTCCGTGATTGCCAGAACATAAAATTTCCGGAATTTTATCAAAAATGGCCCTTCTGCATCGGCCAATTGAGAGATCACTGCAACGTGGATACCATATACGAACTTCAGAGAATAGCATTAAAATTTAAACTCAAACCGCATGAGATCTTCACAGCATCGACATTTGTTATAGAGGAGTGGGAACAAGCATGTAAATTTTGCAAGAAACCTGAACCTCATCTTTCTCGTATACAATTGGGTTTAATGGGCGAGTTGAAAACTAAAAAAGGTGTCAAAGATCAAGACGAATGGGCTTGCGGGGCTCGCCGCGCCGTGTGTGCAGAAGCCCTCGGAGATCTGTTTCCCTTATTATCGCAAGAAGAGCAAGCCGATGTATTAAAAGCTCTACTCAATAGGGATAGCAATGCGCAGGTCCGTGCCGCTTGTGCAGAAGCCCTCGGAGGGCTTTTTCCCTTATTCTCGCAAGAGGAACAAGAGAATGTATTGAGAATCCTCCTCGAGGGGATGGGGCCGGGCCATGAGGATATTCGTAGTGCGTGCTACAGAGCCTTCGGAAAATTAGCCCCCTTTCTGCCACGGGAAAAGCTCAGCCAAGCTGTGTTAGAAGCCCTACTCAAAGGAGTACAAGAAAGGTCGGGACAGTTTGGTAGCGTCCAGAGGACTTCCACCAAAACCCTAGGAAAGCTTCTTCCTCTGCTGTTACAAAAAAAGCAAATCTGGGTGGTAGAAGTCCTGCTCGAGGGGATCAAGGATAAAGATGAGTATGGCCGCAGCCTCTTTGCCAGAGCTCTTGGAAAGCTGTTTTCCGTGCTGCCGCAAGAGAGGAAAAGCGAGGTATTAGAGGCTTTGCTTAAGAGGTCAAAGGACAAAGGCAACAGTTCTATTGAAGCTATTGCAAAGATTCCTGTTTTGCTGCTCCAAGGAAGACAATGTGAAGTATCAGAAGTCCTGCTCACAGGCATCAAGAGCTCTTATAGCGGCACTGGCCAGATCTGTGTTAAAGCTCTCGGAGAGCTTTATCCCCTGCTACCGCAAGAGAAGCAAGGCCAGGTGTTGGAAGCCCTGTTTACAGAAATAAAGGAAAGCTCTTTCGAAGGCACTTGCAGGGCCGTTGCGCAGGCTCTGGGAAAAATTTATCCCTCGCTGTCGAAGGAGAAACAAGGCCTGGTATTAGAGGTCCTACTCACACAGACCAAAGGTTCATGGTATGGCAGTGTCAAGAGCGCCTGCGCCGAAGCCGTGGGAAAGCTTTATCCTTCGCTGTCACAAGAAAAGCAGGGCGAAGTGTTGGAAATTTTGCTCACAGGAATGGGGAACCAACTGCATGGCTGGGAGAGTCAGGAAAAAGGCTCTATCCAAGCTCTCGGAGACATTTATCCCCTTTTGCGGCAAGAAAAGCAGAGCCAGGTGTTGAAGGCCCTATTCATCGAAATGAACAAAAACTGCACCCGCAACGTCTGCGAAGCCCTCGAACAGCTGTACCATTCGCTCTCACAAGAAAAACAAGAAAATATTTTAGAATATCTGTTTGAGAGAATGCAATCGAATGAGCATGCGAGTCGAGCCATGCAAAAGCTTTATCCGTTATTGTCGCGAGAAAAGCGCGAGATGGCTTTGGAAAGTTTTCTTAATGCGATGAAAGTCAAAAAATCAAAAATCACCATCGCTTCTGCCGAAGCCTTAGAAGAGCTTTACCCTTCCCTTTCCGAAAAAAAGCAAAAAGAGGTCTTAGAAGCGTTGCTTGCGAAGATAAAGCTCCATGATTGGGAAAATGTTCCTGAGGCCTGTGCTCAAGTCTTGAAGAAGCTTTTCCCTTCTTTATCGCAAGAAAAGCAAAGAAAAGTGTTAGAAGCTGCGTTTGAAGGGCTAACCCGGGGAAAATCGTGGAAAGAACAAAGAGAATCTTCATATCATCCGTACGACGGCTTTAGAGGAGATGACACTTGGAGACTGGGAATAACGCATGACATTGATGAAAAGGAATATTACACTAGTCAGGGCCATGAACACCTCCTGACAGAGCTTTTTCCCTTGCTATCGCAAGGGCAACAAGAAAGAATTTTAGATCTCTGCTGCTTGAGCATCCATGGCACGGGAAGGGCTTTAGCTGGCATCGCCAGAAGTCTATCGAAAAGACGTTATCTCCGACATCGGTTGCCCAAATTGGAGGAGGCATTGAAAAAACTGCCCGTTCCTAATCCCCCTCTTCCAGGTAAGGGGAGCACTGACCAATCTTTCGACTCTGAAGAACAAATGCTCGATCTGGAAACCATCACGCCTAGAAATGACCCTATAGGGTACTCCGATAAGGAAATAAATGATTTGTTGTGCTTACAGTTGCCTCTAGAGACTGCCGCTAGCGATATCCACATTTTGGCCACAGCTATAACGACAGAGGACCTAGATCGACAAATTCAGCACCTCTTGTCAACGACTACAGTAAATTCCTCCATAAGCATCATTCCCATCTTTTTGAATGCCATTGAAAACAGCTTGGACCCCAAAGGCACTCAATGGGCAGTGCTGATCCTTGCAAGCATTCCTCAACAGACCCCAACAGCCATTTATCAAAATCCCCTAGGGATCAAAATCCCAGATTCGATGGAGAAACCGCTCAAACAAATAAAAATATATGATTTACAGGTTAAGCAGCAAACACGTGACTCTGCCTCTTGGATGGTCTATTCTGCTCAAAAGATTGTCGAAAAATTAGAGGAATACTGGAGCTTAAATCCAACAGGATTGCCAGAACCAAAAGCTTTGCAAGAACGTATAACCTCTACAAACTCAGAACAAGAAAATCAATTGCAAATTTTTTACAGTAAACAACTGCAAAACAACTTAATTTCTGAAAAAAATCCTCAAGTTCATTGGCGCTCATCGATCCCGCTTGAACCGAAAGATTTTTCTCTACCCCTTCTCGAACAAATTATTTGCAACAAGCCCTTTGCAATGCCTAACATTGGCAACAGTTGCTATATGAATTCAGCATTGCAAATGCTCTTTGTCATTCCCGGCGTTCCCGAGCTCATTAAAGAAAAAAAAGACAAGTCCGTGATTGAGCACCTCTTCGCCATTTTATACGCTCAAGATCGATCTCAAAAGAGGATGTACCTTTTAAGGCAAAGCGTGTTTTCCACAAGTCCCACGGAATTTCCCCCTTATAGCTTAACAGATCAACACGATGCCCACGCGTTTTTGGTGGAGTTGCTAGATCACCTAGCTTGGAAGCCCTTTCAAATTTTCTCCAAATTTCGCCCCCTTAATACAACATACAAAGGCAATCGATCGTCTCTTGAGCCACCCACCAACCATATCTCGATCGCTCCCAAAGAAAAGTCGAGTTTACAGGCCTCTCTCGATCATTATTTTGCCTTTGAGCAGATGGAAGGGGAGAGAAAATTTGCTCACTCGGAAACACAGAACTTGGAGCTCCTAAAATTTCAAAAAGCATTGCGCATTAAAGAGCCTCCTCGGTTCCTTATCGTTCAGTTAAAGTTATTTGACAATCTTGGTAAGAAGCACAATTTTCCTGTCGAATTTCCGAAGGGAAACGAATTGTTTCTGAATCAAGGCAAAAAACAGACCCTTTATACATGTGTGGGATCTCTAAAACATGAAGGAGATACGCTGAGCAGTGGGCACTACAGGGCTTGCGTCAAATCTCCCCTGGATGAATCTTGGTATCTTTGTAGCGACGACGAAATCACACAAGCCCAACCACATGATCTTGTAGAGGGAGCTTATATCGTTTTGTTGAAACGGGTTGATACGATTTAGTCCTCGTCCGGTTTGGCAAAGCAACCGTTTGTCTGTAAATTCGCTCTTCTTCCCTAACTCCCTCACAATTATTCGTCGTTCATCCCTTGATTCAGCAAGGGCGTCATATCTAAATACTTCTTCACTGTGACCCATTC
>JAFEGQ010000101.1 GCA_018239785.1 Verrucomicrobiota bacterium | reverse complement strand
TCCCCCTCACTGTGGCGAAACATGAGCTGATAGGGACATGTTTTACCGCCACAATGACCTGTCCAAACGGCAGGGAAAGGGCGCCCTGCTCTTAACGCCACCATGTCTCTAGTCTCATCCACCGCTTGATCGATAGCGCCATGGCGCAAGCTCTTGATCCCCCCGTCATAACCCACCTCTTCAGCCCGCACGTGCCAATAAGAGCGGTGTCCCGCCTCTACCATGTAATAGGCATTCGTCCGCGCAGCAATGGTGACTGCCGCCATCACTTCTGGTGCAAGAGGCTCTTTGAATTCATGAGCGAGCGTGATCCTGAGATACTCATCGATAGGCACTTCATTCACGAGATTCACCTGATCCCCCACTTGATAGGCGTGGATCTTTCCCCCATACTCGACGCCATCGACAAGGAGCACGGAACCAGCACGGCGCGGCTCAATTGTGATCTGATAGACAGCTGGATACTGCTCTCCCCACTTGAGCCCTGTGTTCATCGCCTCAAGAGCAAAACGTTTTCCTCGCATTCCTCCACCAATCGTCCGTTGATCCGCTGGATCAAAGATCCGATATCCTCCTGTCGCCTCAACGATCGGGCTCTTTCCCTTCTCGAGCACAAGCACCTTGATCGTCTCGATCTTCTGCTCGGCACTTAATGGGGTTACGCACAGCAGCGTTAAAAACATGGCCCCTAGAAACCCAAATATCCCCTTGCGCATTATTCTCTCCCAAGTTGCATGTGTTCATAACCCTGCTGAGTGACCTCCCGCCCACGGGGTGTGCGGCGCAAAAGACCTCGCATCATCAAGTAAGGTTCATAGACCTCTTCAATTGTGGAGCTCTCTTCACCAATCGCAGCAGCAATAGTGCCAAGTCCAACAGGTCCCCCTTGATGGTGATCAATGATAGTCGTGAGGATCTTCTTGTCCACCTCATCGAGTCCAATAGGGTCAATTTCGATCATTTTCAGCGCCTCTTGTACCACTGACAAAGAGGCTTTTCCATTAGATTTGATTTGAGCATAGTCGCGCACCCAACGGACGAGATTATTCGCAATGCGCGGAGTCCCTCGACAACGCAGGGCGATCTCTTCGGCCGCTTGCTCTTCAAGGTGCAGCCCTAAAAGGGCACCGGAACGGCGTACGATGGTGATAAGAGGCTCTGCCTGGTAGTAGTCGAGGCGAAAGGTCATGCCAAAGCGAGAGCGCATCGGAGCGCTGACATGTCCTGAGCGAGTGGTCGCTCCAATCAGTGTAAAGGGATTTAAGCTCACCTGCACAGAACGGGCTGCAGGACCTGCATCGATCATTAAATCGAGCTGAAAGTCCTCCATAGCTGGGTAAAGATACTCTTCAACAGCGCGAGAGAGGCGATGCACCTCATCGATAAAAAGAATATCCCCTGCCTGCAAATTAGTGAGAATCCCCGCCAAATCCCCAGGCCGTTCAATCACTGCTCCCGATGTGACCACACAATGGGTCCCCATCCCTTTTGCCATGATATGGGCCAAAGTGGTCTTGCCTAAACCAGGAGGACCACAAAGGAGGCAGTGACTTAATGCCTCTTTTCTCCCCTTGGCGGCAGCCAATAGCACTTCGAGTCTGGCCACGATCGACTCTTGCCCAAGAAATTCGGCAAGAGTTTGAGGGCGCAAGGGAACTTCAAAAGAGGGATCCTCTCGCTGCAGCGAGGATTCAATCAAACGCTCAGACATGGCCTCTTTAGATACCAGGTTTAGATAATTAAAGCGGAGAGGAGAATCAGCAAAATAGCAAGAGGGGCAACAAAACGAATGCAAAGGGAAAGGTACCTGCGCAACAATACCCCCTTTCGGAAGGTCGGAATCTGTTCCCCATAGAGATAGGGAAAGGCGCGCTTGGTGCCCCAAACCCACCCCACATAGAGAATCGCCGCCAGCCCCCCAAGGGGAATGAACAAATCCATAGTGATAAAACTGATCCATTCGAAGAAATTCCAACCTCTAACGGTCATCCCTCGCAATGCATTAAAAGCAAGGGCGCTTGGCACCCCTACAAGAAATGCAGCGCCACCGACACAAAGTACAGCTGAGCGGCGATTCCACTTTTTTTCATCCATCAAGTAATTGACGATCGGCTCGATTGCAGAAATTTGACTCGTCAACGCCGCAAAAAGGACTAAAAGAAAGAAGGCAATCCCCACCCACTGCCCTCCCGGGATCTCTCCAAACACAGTAGGCAATGTCGAAAAAAGAAGGGCAAACCCTTGATTCGAGGCCTCTCCCCCCGCAAAAAGGATCGACAAGACCGCAATGCCGGCAAGGAGCGAAACAAGGGTATCAAAAAAGACAATCGGAAAGCAGGAATTGGGAATGTTGTCCCGATCTGACAGATAGGAGCCATAGGTGATCATCGTCCCCTGTCCCAAGCTCAAGGTAAAAAAAGCATGTCCCAAAGCAGTTAAGAATGTCCAAGCAGTAAACCCTGTGAAGTCGAGAGAAAAAAAGTCGATCATCCCCGCCTTCCCCCCGGGCAGAGAAAGGCCACGCCCCATCACAAAGAGGAGCAGAAGGACCAATAGTGGCATTAAAAATTTATTTAGAGACTCAATCCCTTGACGCACGCCGCGGCTCAAGACGAATATAGCCAACGCCATAAACGCAAAATGGTATCCCAAGCACCATGAGGCAGAGCCAATATGAGACTTAAACTGATCTGCCGCCACTTCAAAGGAGTTCAGCGAGGCAAACTGCCCAGAAATGGCCTCGATCAGATACCCGATCATCCACCCGGCGACGACGCTGTAAAAACTACTGACAATAAAGCCTGTGATCACGATCCCCAGCCCCGTCTTTCTCCAAAATCTTTGGGGACACGGAGCAGATGTGGCTAAACTACATAAGGCCCCCACGGGACCTCGCCTCGCAGTGCGCCCAATTAAGGTCTCGGAGACTAAGACGGGAAAGCCGACAAGTCCGAGGCAAAGGAGGTAAACAACGATGAAAGCCGCCCCTCCATTTTCGGCAACAATGTAAGGAAAGCGCCAGATATTGACCAAACCAACAGCTGAGCCAATGCCAGCAAAAATAAATCCTATACGCGATCGCCATGACTCGCGCTGCGCTTGTCTCTCCAGGGGCTCCATGGGAGGAGGATTTTAGATGAAGCTCCTGATTGCCAGCAAGACGCAAAAGTGTTATTTTCCTACTTCTGGAGGCAAAAAAATGGCTGTAAAATCTGACCGTTGGATTCGCAAGATGGCTGAAGAGCATAAAATGATTGAGCCCTATGAAGAGGGGCAAGTCTGGGTGCTCGAAGGCGAGGAGCGTAAAATTAGCTATGGAGTGTCAAGTTATGGCTATGATTTACGAGTAAGTGATGAATTCAAGGTGTTCACCAACGTCTACAATACGATTGTCGATCCCAAAAAATTTTCCCCCGAATCCTTTGTCGATATTAAGGCAGCGACCTGCATCATCCCCCCCAATTCTTTTGCCCTTGCCAGAAGTGTGGAGTACTTCCGCATTCCGCGAGATATTTTAACGATTTGCTTGGGCAAATCGACTTACGCCCGCTGTGGGATTATCGTGAATGTGACCCCTTTTGAACCCGAATGGGAGGGGCATGTCACGATAGAAATTTCGAATACGACCCCTCTTCCAGCAAAAATTTATGCCCATGAGGGAATCGCCCAAGTGCTCTTTTTTGAAGCTGCCGAGATCTGTGAGACTTCGTACAAAGAGCGGGGCGGGAAGTACATGCATCAAACTGGGATCACGATTCCTAGAATTTAGAGGGTGATGGAAAAGGTCTGGCGCATCTTTTTTGTCAATTCTTGGTGGGTATGGGCGTTTGCCCTGATTTGCTACACTGCCTATGATTTTGCAAGCCTCCGGCAAGCCCACCAGCTTGCAAAACTGGAGGCAACTATTGTAGAAAAACAAAAGGAACTTCAAGAAGCGCGTGTGGAAGGAGAGCTCTTGCAGCGACAGCTCCAAAGTCAAAGCGACCCTGCCTGGATTGAAATGGTCCTGATGCGAGAGCTTGGAATGGTGCCAAATGGCCAGACAAAGGTCGTGTTTCATTGACCACCTTTCTTATTTTTCTCCTCTGCGCCTTCACCTTAGCTTCTGCTTTTTTCTCCGCCTCTGAGACCGCCCTTTTTTCGTTATCGAGCATGAAAGTGCGCGCCTATCGGCGCCATAAAGAGCCGCGCCATCAGTTGATTGCCCGTTTGATCAACCATCCCCGCGAACTCCTCGCGACGATTTTGATGCTCAACGTCTTAGTCAATATCCTCGTCCAAAACATCGCCTCCTCTCTTTTTTCCCACGCCGCTGGTTGGGGGTTAAAAGTGGGTCTTCCCCTGCTTCTCACCCTCCTCTTTGGGGAGGTGATCCCCAAAACAATGGCTCTGCGCAACAATGAGCAAGTCGCCAACGCCGTAGCCCCCACCATCGGCGCATGTCATCGCTATTTGGGTCCTTTGCGCCGTTTTATCAGCCGGGTCGCCAGCTACGTCACCCGGATTTGCTTCTCTTTTTTACAAAAAGAGCGACAAATTTCTGGAGATGAGCTCCTCCATGCTTTAGACCGCTCCCAGGAGCATGGGATTTTGACCTATCCAGAAGTGCGTTTAATTCGAGGCTACTTGTCCTTCCAAGAGATCCGCGTCAAAGATCTGATGCGCCCGCGTGAAGAGATCATCTGGTTTGATAGTGCTGAAGCCCCACAAGAGCTTGCCAAGCTCTTGCGCAAGTGGGAGGTGACGCGTCTTCCTGTCTGTCAAGGGGAACTCGACAAAGTGATCGGGGTGATTGAAGCCAGAGACTACCTCCTCAATCCCGCTCATTTCCTTCAGCACCTGCAACATCCTTTCTTTGTTCCAGAGACCATGCACGCCAAAGCGCTGTTTGCAAAAATGGAAGAGCGCAAACAGCACATGGCCATCGTCGTCGACGAATATGGGACGATTGCGGGGTTGATCACAAGAGAGGATCTCGTTGAAGTTGTGGTCGGAGAGATCGCCGACCAACGGGATCCTGTTGTCCTCTATACGCGAGCGAGCGACGATGTGATCATCGCAAGTGGCAAGCTAGAGCTCAGCGAACTTGAAGAGCTTTTCAACTGCACCATTGAAAGCTCCTCTGTCACTGTAGGGGGTTATCTTACAGAACAACTCGGAGAGCTCCCGCAGGCAGGCAATCGCTACGTGGACAACCATTTTCTCTTTCAGGTTCTGGCAGCAGATCCCAACCGGGTCCAACGGGTTTATATCCGTCGCCTCCAAGGAGGGACCCTATGAACGCTACGACATGGATCATCGCCACTTTAGTCTGCATTGGGATCCAGTCCTTTTATTCGATGATTGAGATGGCCATTGTCAGCTTCAACAAAGTGCGCCTCCACTATTATGTCGCTAAAGGGATACGCCGCGCCCGTTGGATTGAGTATTTGCTTGAACGGCCCATTCGCCTCTTTGGAACCACCCTCATTGGAGTCAATCTCGCCCTCCAAGTGGGCTCTCAGTGCTCCCGAGAAGTGTACTCTCATTTTCATCTCAACCCCGATATTGCCCCCATCACACAAGTCTTCCTCGTCATGATTTTTGCAGAGCTCGCCCCCATGTTTGCAGCAAGACGCCATGTGGAGCACGTCGCAATGCTCGGGATCCCCTTTATCTACATCTCTTCAAAATTTTTCATCCCCGCTATCTGGGTATTGAATCAGATCACCCGCTGCGTCAACTTCCTCTTTCGGGGCCCCTCGGGAAGCGCGTTATCCTCCTTATCGCGCGAGGAGCTCCAATTGATCGTCGAAGCACAAGAAGATCAAGGAGATGCTTTTAACGTGCTCGTCGCCAATATTTTCACCTTTCGGCGCAAAACCGCTTTCGACGCGATGACGCCTCTTGCGAAGTTAACGATGTTGCCCGCCCACGCCACAGTTAAAGAGATGTGTAGGACCCTTGTGAAACATGACGTTCCTGTCATTCCTCTTTATGAGGGGGAAAGGCACAATATCGTCGGCATTACCCTCCCTCGAGATGGGATTGATCAGCTCCCCGATACACTCCTGAAAAGCGTCTCTCATGCCCCTTGGTTCATTACAAAGACCACCTCTTTGATGGAGATTCTCAAACAATTTCGACATAATAATCAAACGGTGGCAATCGTTCTGGATCGAGAGGGATTAGCCATTGGGCTCATCATTCTCGAGGATATTCTCGAAGAGATTTTCGGCCCTGTCCCCCACCCAAGGCGAAAGGGGCGCCATCTTCTCGAACGGACGCTCCCTGGATCGATGCTTCTCAAGGAATTTAACGCCCAATTTGAGACCGATTTAGGGCATGGAGACTTAAGTGACCTTGCCGACTTGGTCGCCGATCAGCTAGGCCATCTGCCAGAAAAAGGGGACACCCTGCGCATCGCAGATCTGGAGATTGTGGTGGTCGAGACGACCCTCTTAGGGGCAAAAACCCTTTCTGTCACGACGATTGCCTAACTTGCCAGAAATTTTACAGTACACTATCTTTTCGCTTCACCGCAGGATGCGGATACATCTCATTATTTTTGAGGAGCGCCATGAAGATATCCGGAAAAATTTATAACCTCAAGAAAACCACTTCACCCTCCTCTCTTTCTTTTCTCCAAGTTGTTCATCCTCAACTTCGCTGGCACTCAGGGACAACAGATTTTTTTTTGCAATAAGTGTATCTCTCTGATTAAAGAGCATGATCTTGTTGAGAAACGCAAAAAGATCTGGCCTTCTCAAGGGCACATTGAACTCCCTTTTGATCTCAACACAGAAGCTCGTTCTCCTCAACTCAAAGAGAAGTGGGAAAAACTGGCACAGCATCTGCAGCTTCGGAACAACGGAGCATTTCATTCTCTAATCCTTATCACCTCACTCACATCACCGAAATTGACAAAGCAAGAGTTCGAATTGTGGCTCTTGATTCAAAATAAAAATGACTCTCCTTCTTTTCATGCGATGAAAAATAGACCTCTTTCGAAATTCAATCATGTCAGTTGTCAAGATTAGGTGGCTGGCACTTGCCATAAAGGTAAGTAAGGTAGAAGTCTCGGGCTGCTCTTGCGCTTGCGCGCATTGGAGCAGAATAGGC
>JAFEGQ010000100.1 GCA_018239785.1 Verrucomicrobiota bacterium | reverse complement strand
TACCCCTACGTGAATAATATCCCCACTCCTCACGGGGGGACCCATGTGTCGGGCTTTTCCACCGCATTGACCCGCGTGCTCAATGTCTTCATCAAGAAGCAAAATCTTCTTAAGGGGGGCAAGATCGCGATTGCAGGGGAAGATATGCGAGAAGGGCTCACGGTTGTCATTGCAGCCCGCGTTGCCAATCCCCAATTTGAAGGGCAGACGAAGCAAAAGCTGGGCAACAGCGATGTGGGTTCAGTCGTCCAACAGATTGTGGGTGAAGAACTTAATGTGTATCTCGAAGAACACCCTCAGATTGCAAGAGCCATTGCCGATAAGGCTATTTTAGCAGCTCAAGCCAGGGAAGCTGCCCGCAAGGCGCGGGAGCTGACATTGCGCAAAACGGCCCTGGATTCCTCTCGCCTTCCTGGGAAATTGGTCGATTGTCAAGAGAGGGATCCCGCGAAATGTGAAATCTATATTGTCGAGGGGGATTCAGCGGGAGGCTCGGCGAAAGGGGGGAGAGATCGCCGTTTTCAGGCCATTTTGCCTGTCCGGGGCAAGATTTTGAATGTCGAGAAAGCGCGACTTGATAAGGTGCTGCAAAACCAGGTGGTGGGGACGGTGATTGCCGCCCTTGGATGTGGGGTGGGCGCCGATAACTTCAATATGGAGAAGTTACGCTACCATCGGATCATCATCATGACCGACGCCGACATCGATGGTTCACACATTCGCACCTTGTTATTGACCTTCTTCTACCGCCATATGCCGCAGCTTGTTGAGAATAACTTTATTTACATCGCTCAACCCCCACTCTACAAAGTGAGCCGCAAAAAAGAGGGGCAATACATCCACTCTGAACGGGAGATGGATGATTATTTGCTCCATCTTGGGCTGTCAGACATGAAATTGGTTCTGCAAAAAAGCGGGCTCTCTTTGGAAAAAGAGAGCCTACGCAAATTTGTCGATTTCGCTTTAAGTGTCGAGGCATTTATTGCTCAACTCGAGCGCAAAGGGGTCCCCTTCCGGGAGTTTTTAAGTGCAAAGAAAGAAGAGAAATACCCACGCTATTTGGTCGTTCTCGAAGAGGGAGATCAACTAGTCTATTCCGAAGAAGAATTGACCTCTCTTCTTCACAACCATGAGCAAGAGCAACGATTGCGGCATGAACAAGCGATCTCTTCGATCCCACCCGAAGAGCTGACAGAAGAGCTTCGTGCGTTTAGGCCAAAGAAGTTAACTTACATTGAACTTTTCCATGCCGATAAGTTCGAGGGGTTAGAGGCGCAATTGGCCTCTTACGAGCTTCAGCTTGAACAGAGCCTGATTGCTGAGGGTCTCTTATGCACTTGCTTTGATGACCAAGGAAGAAGCACAGAACTCTTCACCTTGAAAGAGGTGATGGAGCTTTTGCGTGGCAATGGGCGCAAAGGGGTGGTCATCCAACGCTACAAGGGTCTTGGCGAAATGAACGCCGAGCAATTGTGGGAAACGACAATGGATCCTGAAAGGAGAACACTTTTGAAAGTGACTCTTCCCGATGCCATTGCAGCAGATCATATGTTTACAATGCTCATGGGAGAGGAAGTGGCTCCGCGCCGCCGTTTTATCGAACACCACGCTCTCTCTGTAAAAAATCTAGATATCTAGGAAAACTGCTATGTCCTACACCGAAAACGAAACGATTGTCAACCGCAATATCGAAGATGAGATGAAGGAGAGTTATCTCCGTTATTCTCTCTCTGTCATCATTGCAAGAGCTCTGCCCGATGTTCGCGATGGCCTCAAGCCCTCGCAAAGGCGGATCCTCTATGCTATGCGTCAGCTGAACCTCTCTCCTGGGGCGAAGCATCGCAAATGCGCTAAGATCTGCGGGGATACCTCCGGGGACTTTCACCCTCACGGAGAGCTTGTCATTTACCCCACGTTAGTCCGGATGGCTCAAGACTGGGCGATGCGCTACCCTTTGATTGATGGGCAGGGGAACTTTGGATCCATTGACGGCGATAGTCCAGCGCAGATGCGCTACACAGAGGCTAGGTTAACCGAAGGGGCGATGCATTTAATGGCGGATCTCGACAAAGAGACCGTTGAGATGGTCCCCAACTACGATGAGACACAAAAAGAGCCCACCGTTTTCCCCGCCCGGTTGCCCAATCTTTTATGCAACGGTTCTTCCGGCATTGCTGTGGGGATGGCGACCAATATCCCCCCTCACAATTTGCACGAGCTCATTGCGGCGACAAAGCTTGTAATCGATAACCCCAGCACGACAATCGATGAGATTTTAGAGGTGATGCCGGGCCCAGATTTTCCGACAGGAGGGGAGATCTGCGGGTTTCGAGGCATTCATGAGGCCTACCATACCGGCCGTGGCCGCCTCATGGTGCGCGCGAAGATGGAAATCGAAGAGTATGGGGATGAGCGGCAGCGCATTGTCATTAGTGAGATTCCCTACAACGTCAACAAATCTCGTCTGATTGAGCAAATTGCCGATCTGATCAATGCGAAAGAGATTACAGGTGTTGCCGATTTGCGCGATGAGTCAGATCGGACTGGCTTGAGGATCACCCTCGACCTCAAAAAAGGGGAACTCCCCGATGTGGTGATCAATCAGCTCTACAAGTTTAGCGATATGCAGGTGACCTTCGGGTGCATCATGCTCGCTCTTGACAAGGGATTGCCAAGGACGATGAACATCAAACAATTTATTAGCTCTTGGATTGAGCATCGAATCGAGGTAATTCGGCGTCGCACCCGCTTTGAACTGAAAAAAGCAGAAGCGCGCGCTCATATCCTCGAAGGGTATCTTAAGGCGATTGATCACCTTGACGAAGTGGTTAAACTCATTCGGGCCAGCTCTAGCAAAGAAAGTGCAAAAATTGAGCTGATGCATCGTTTTGCTTTTTCTGAGCGGCAAGCTCAAGCGGT
Source organism: Verrucomicrobiota bacterium (assembly GCA_018239785.1). Classification (GTDB taxonomy): domain Bacteria; phylum Chlamydiota; class Chlamydiia; order Chlamydiales; family JAFEGQ01; genus JAFEGQ01. The sequence goes on along the minus strand of JAFEGQ010000100.1, from coordinate 170 downwards.
GCTGGAATTGCGCCTCTACCAATTAACAGCTCTTGAGCACGATAAAATCACAGATGAGTTTAACGAGCTGATCAAGACCATTGCTCATTTGAAGGCGATTTTAGCAAGCGAGCAGATGGTGCGAGAGATCATCAAAAAGGAGCTCGACCAGGTCAAAGATAGCTACAAAT